>DASTSJ010000398.1:0-3614 GCA_035760765.1 Edaphobacter sp.
CGGTGCAGCGCTGGCATCATCCGAGCGGACGAAGCTTGTCGCAGCGGTATAGTCGCCGTACGAGTAGATCACTGCCAAAGATGCTCGCTGGCTGTCGATCACCCCTGACTGACCGGTCGATTGCAGCAGGCGTTCCGCCTCCGCAGGCGTGAAGGTGAGCTTAAGGTTCTGGTCTGGCGTCACGTAAGCCTGTACCGCCTCGCGGCAGTCCCGGCTTAGCTTCTCGGTCCCAACAAAGAGGACACCGACCCCAATCAGGGAGACGATGATGCCCGAAGTTCCGAGGATGAAGAGAAACTTCCGGCCTTTGCGATCAATCAGCGACATCCCGATGATCGTCATCAGGAAGTTGACGGTTGTGAAGATGACATAGCCCCAGTGAGCCTGCAGGTCCGACAATCCGCTCTGGAGCAGGATCGCTGTGTTGTAGCCGATGATCGAGTTGACACCGGTCGCGGTGTTGCAGAACAGGATGATGCAGGCCAGCAAAAACGGAACGACGTACTTCCGGCGCAGAAGAGATTCCTTGATGGCGCTGCCGGCTGTCGCAGTCGCTTTTGCGGCGAGGGTGCGTTCCATCTCCTGCATCTCGATCTCCGCCTGCGCGGGTTCGCGGGACCGCAGAAGGGAAGCGAGGGCTTTCTGCTGCCGTCCACGCAGCAGCAGCCAGCGCGGAGATTCCGCTACAAACATGCTGCCGAGCACGAAGAAGAGGCCGGGGGGCAGCGAGACCCAGAAGATTCGTCTCCATGCCTGGTCCTTGAAGGCGAAGACGGCAGCCGCGCTCGAGACACGAGCGACGGCTTCGACGCGGTAGCTGTAGTAGATACCGATCAGCGCCGCAGAGACGATCCCCAGCGTAAGCAGCCACTGGAAGACAGCGGTTCCTTTGCCGCGCGTACTGGCTGGGAGACACTCCGCCAGATACAGGGGCACGACCACTCCGATCAACCCTCCACTAATGCCTTGCAGGAGGCGGCCGAAGAAGAGCGGCCCATAACCGTGTGCCACTGCGATCATCGGAATGCTGAGCACAAAGGTAAGGCCACTGACCACCATCAGGGCCTTGCGCCCCATCCAGTCGGCCAGTAAGCCGGCGAAGAGGGTTGAGATGACGCTGCCCAGCAGTACGGCAGCGACGATGATCGACAACTGGCTTGCCGTAAGGCCTGAGGTGGCCTCGAGATAGGGAAGGGCGCCTCCAATAATACCTACATCGACCCCGTACAGCAGGCCGCCGAGTCCCGCTACCAATAGAAGGAATCGATTGTAGTTAGCCTTAAGGCCAACAGAAGAGGACGCGGCAGACGAGCCAGAAGCGTGATAGGTCATAGGCGATCAGAGTATGTGGCGCATGCAAGCTCTTGGCAAACACAACCAAAGAGACTTCAGCCTGCGAGTCCTTCTATTGATATCCAGGTGTGAGCTTGCTGCATTCCTTCGTCCCGCAAAGAACGACGTCCCGCAAAGAACGATCTAGTTTTACTCATCACCTTTGCTGATCACCATATCAGCCAGCCAAGGAGATGAAAATGCATAAGTTCAAATACCTGAAGAGTTAAACCGTACCAGGATCACGCTGATCCTGAAGACTGAAGATCCGTTCCATCGGAACCCACTTTTGTCCCGGCCTGGACTCCGGAAGTGGCTGCTGGAACCGCTCCATGAGCGTCTCCCACTCCTGGACCCGGGGATTCGCAGCGTCTGTCGCAGCCTTCTCCGCGAAGGAGAAGCCGTCATCAACCTCCATGATCATGAAAAGACGTCTGCCGAGAAGATAGATCTCCATGTCGAGGATGCCGGCTGCGAAGATGCTATCCCTGATCTCCGTCCAGATCTTCTGGTGATATCGCTTGTATTCCGCAATAGCGGTCTCGTCGTCCTTCAGATCCAGTGCAAGACAGTAGCGTCGCATTCTCACTCCTTTGTTTCAGGCTTTCTTCGCGAAAAAGAAAACCTAATTCATCATCTTTCATTAATCCTTAACGTTGAAAAAAAGGTATGCTTTTGAGGGCGGGACTTCAATATATGAGTGAAGCATTTTACCTGGAAAACAAGATTGCCCTTGTCACGGGCGGAGCAAGCGGCATCGGTGCAGCTACGACGCGCGAGCTTGCGCGCGCGGGAGCGCAGGTCATCATAGCTGATATCGATTTGGCAGCAGCAGAGTCGCTGGCTGGTGAAGTTCCTGGCGCGCATGCGGTCAGGATGGATGTGACGAATGCGGAGTCGATCGCGCAGGTATTCGCCGGAATCCCGCAGCTCGATATTCTGGTCAACAATGCCGGGATCGGGCTGGTAGGCGATATCTCGCGTACCGCGGAAGATGACTTTGATCGCGTCATGCGGGTGAATGTGCACAGCGTCTTCCTGGTCACAAAGGCCGCATTGCCTCTGCTGCTCGCGTCCCGCGGGTCGATTGTCAATATTGGTTCCGTTGCTGGCTCGGTGGGCGTCAAGCAGAGATTCGCGTACTGCGCCAGCAAGGGCGCTGTCCAGGCGATGACCCGCCAGATCGCTGTCGACTATCCCAAGGAGCTTCGCATCAACTGCATTGCTCCGGGGACAGTGCAAACGCCCTTCGTCGAAGGGTATCTGGAGAAGTACCACTCTCATGAGAAAGAAAAGGTGCGGGCAGAGCTTGTGGCCCGCCAGCCCATCGGACGCCTCGGAACCCCCGAGGATATTGCCTCGCTGGTGCGCTTCCTTTGCTCGAAAGAGGCGGAGTTTATCAATGGCGCCGTCGTTCCGATCGATGGTGGATGGACGGCTGCGTAACCGGCCCTGAACCCTAATATTTCGAATGAAGGGAACGTCGAAACCTTGAACGACATTTTGATCACCGGTGTGCGGATCATTGATCTGCGATTTCCGACCTCGCGCGAGCATATCGGTTCTGACGCTGTCAACAAAGACCCGGATTACTCCGCTGCCTATTGCATCCTGGAGACGAATACCGGGCCTGCCGGACACGGTCTTTCCTTCACGCTGGGACGCGGGACCGACCTGGTTGTGCAGGCAGCAACCTATCTCTCGCGCTACGTCGTGAATCGGCCGCTCTCCTCCATCACGGACGATTTCTGCGCCTTCTCTCGCCAGCTCACGGACGACACGCAGTTTCGTTGGCTGGGCCCGGAGAAGGGTGTAATTCATCTGGCCACGGCCGCTCTCATCAATGCTGCATGGGACCTCTATGCGCGGGCTGAGAAGAAGCCGCTCTGGCAGTTGCTCTCCGATCTTGAGCCCAGCCAGTTGCTAAAAGCTGTCGACTTCCGCTATATCGACGATGCGCTCAGTCCCGCTGAGGCGAAGGAGATCCTGGAAGCTGCTCGCGATGGCAAAGCCGAGAGACTGGCCCGGCTTCGTGAAACTGGTTATCCGGCCTACACAACCTCCGTGGGCTGGTTCGGATATTCGGAGGAGAAGATCCGCCGTCTCTGCCACGAGGCGCTTGAAGAAGGCTGGACACATTTCAAGCTGAAGGTGGGCGGCGATCCTGAGGAGGACCTGCGCAGAGGACGAATCGTTCGCGAGGAGATCGGCTGGAACAGGAAGCTGATGGTCGATGCCAACCAGAAATGGGGTGTCCTCGAGGCCATCGAACGCACCCGTCA
>DASTSJ010000399.1:0-6411 GCA_035760765.1 Edaphobacter sp.
CTCAGTTGCTCGCGCTGCGTCCGGATGTGGAGTTTGTGGACGTTCGGGGGAATATCGATACCCGGCTGAAGAAGCTGGCTGCAGGCGAGTGCGATGCTCTCGTTCTGGCGGCAGCCGGGCTGGATCGGCTGGGGCGCACCGAGTGGGTGCACCAGAGGTTCTCTCCCGATGAACTTTGTCCTGCTCCAGGCCAGGGTGCGCTTGCGATTGAGACGCGGAGCGCGTCGCATCCTATGGACGAGGCTCACGATCTCTTCGTACGTCAGGCACTCGCAAGGCTCGACGATCCGGAGACCCGGTTCTGTGTTCAGGTGGAGCGTGTGGTGTTGGAAGCGCTCGGTGGGGGATGTTCGATTCCGATCGGCGTGCATTGCGTGCCTGAGGTAGACCGCTGGCGCATCTTTGCGCAGGTCATCGCTCTGGATGGCGAATCTATGGTCGCGCTCGATCTTGAAGTGCCTCTTCATGCTGATTCGGAAGAGCTTGGCCAAGTTGTCGCCGACGAGCTGAAGTCGCGCGGTGCCATGGAAATTCTTTCAGCATCCGTCCAATAGATGTGGGGTGGACCTTCAGCCTCTCCTGGAGAGGAGAGGATTCACGTGTTCTGCTTGAAATCCCTATAGACTGCTTAACTGTTGCATGACGTTGTGAGGTGGAATTGAACGAAGGTCGTTGGGTACTGTTGATCGCGAGTGAAGTGGGTGGAACGGATTCGGTCTCTGACCGGGCTATGGAACGTCTGGTCGAGGCGATCCGCGAAGAGGGATATCAGGTGATCCGTACCTCTACGCCGGAGGACGGTCTCTCGCTCGTGACGTCCGATCCATCCTATTCAGCGATCCTCCTGGACTGGGATCTAGAAGGCGAGAACCAATTCGACGAGCGCGCCGCACTCAAGATCCTTCGTGGCGTCCGGCACCGCAATAAGAAGATTCCGATCTTCCTCATCGCCGACCGAACTCTCGTCAGCGAGCTTCCGCTCGAGGTGGTCAAACAGGTCCACGAGTACATCCACCTGTTCGGCGATACGCCGGCCTTCATCGCTAACCGCGTCGACTTTGCTGTGGAGCGCTACCACGAGCAGCTACTGCCGCCCTACTTCCGCGAGCTGAAGAAGTACACGGATCAGGGTGCGTATTCCTGGGACGCTCCCGGACATATGGGCGGTGTCGCTTATCTGAAGCATCCCGTCGGGATGGAATTCCAGCGCTTCTTCGGCGAGAATCTTCTGCGATCCGATCTCGGAATCTCGACAGCTCAACTGGGTTCGTGGCTCGATCACCTGGGGCCTCCAGGAGAGTCCGAGCGCAATGCTGCGCGCATCTTTGGTGCCGACTGGACCTTCTACGTCCTTGGGGGCTCCTCCACCTCGAACCAGATCATTGGCCATGGTGTGATTGCGCAGGATGACATCGTTCTTGCCGACGCAAACTGTCACAAATCCATCTGTCACTCGCTAACAGTAACCGGCGCCCGCCCCGTCTACATGAAGCCGACACGCAACGGCTATGGCATGATCGGTCTGGTCCCGCTGAAGCGCTTCAGCCCGGAGTTTATCCGCGGCCTGATCGATCGCAGCCCACTGACAAAGGGCGTTGAAAACCAGAACCCGACATACGCCGTCGTGACCAACTCCACCTACGACGGGCTTTGCTACGACGTGAACCGAGTGGTCGAAGAACTCTCCAAGTCGGTGCCAAGGGTGCACTTTGATGAAGCCTGGTACGCCTATGCGAAGTTCCACAAGATCTATCACGGGCGCTTCGCCATGGACGTGCCGGACGAGATGCCAGAGCGTCCTACGATCTTCTCTGTCCAGTCGACCCACAAGATGCTTGCAGCCTTTTCGATGGGGTCGATGGTGCACGTCAAGCTGAGTCCTCGCGCTCCGCTGGATTTCGACCAGTTCAACGAATCCTTCATGATGCACGGGACAACCTCCCCATTCTATCCCCTGATCGCTTCACTCGATGTGGCGGCGGCTATGATGGATGAGCCCGCGGGCCCGACGTTGATGAATGAGACCATCCAGGACGCCATCAGCTTCCGGAAGGCGATGAGCTCGGTGGCCCATCGTCTCCGCGCTGCGGAGAATGGCGAAGGCTGGTTCTTCCGTCTCTTCCAGCCCGACCAGGTGACAGATCCGAGTACCGGGGAGAAGTACGTCTTCGAAGAAACCCCGGATGAGGTGCTCGGGGACAAGTCCTCCTGCTGGACGCTGAAGCCAGGGGAGGAATGGCACGGGTTTCAGGACGAGGACATCGCCGACGGATACTGCATGCTGGACCCCACCAAGGTCACGATCCTGATGCCGGGGGTGAATGCCCAGGGACAGGTCAGCGACTGGGGCATTCCTGCTGCAATTCTTACGGAATTCCTGGATTCGCGCCGTGTTGAGATCGCACGAACCGGAGACTATACGGTGCTGGTGCTCTTCTCGGTAGGAACCTCGAAAGGAAAATGGGGTTCGCTGCTGGAGAACCTGTTCGAGTTCAAGCGCCTCTACGACAGCGAAGCTCCTCTGGAGGAGGCACTGCCGGAGCTGGTGGCCAAGTATCCGCAGCGCTACCGCAACTCCACGCTTAAGGAGCTCTCGGACGAGATGCATGCGGCCATGGTGGAACTGAATCTACCCACCCTGGTCGGCGAAGCCTGTGATGAGGACTTCGATCCCGTGCTGACGCCGTCGCAGACGTATCAGAAACTGCTTCGCAACGAGACCGAAAAGATTCGGTTCACCCAGATGCATGGTCGTATTGGAGCCGTGATGCTGGTTCCGTATCCTCCGGGAATCCCGATGTGTATGCCCGGGGAACGGCTCGGGGGACCAGACAGCCCGGTGATACGGCTGATACTCGCGACCGAGGAGTTCGGTAAGCGCTTTCCCGGGTTCGAGCGCGAGGTCCATGGCATTGAGGTCGACGAACAGGGTAACTACTGGATGCGCGCGGTCATCGAATCACCCGGTCAGAGGCGTTTGAGCAATGGAAATGGCAGCGAGAAGGTGCATCCCCCAAGTGCTGCTCCCCCGGTCAAAAAAGGGCGTCGTTCACAACATCGCGAGCAGGGGGAGTAGGTTGACAATAACCCTCCTGGATACAACTCTTTGGAGATTCGAGCCGTCCTAAGCTCGTCCGATGAATTCCAAACCTAGCCGCTTGCTGGTTCCCGCGCTCCTTGTGTTTGCTGCGCTGCTCGTGTCCCTGAATGCATGGCTGGGCTTCAGCGCGATCCAGTCTCTGCACGACAGTGAGTTCGCAGTCGCCCACACCTGGCAGGTCATCAATCAGGTCGAAAGCATTATGAGCTCTGCAAAGGACGCGGAGACCGGCAGCCGTGGATTTCTGATCACCGGCGATGATCGGTATCTGGAACCTTATCGGATCGCTCGACAGACCCTTCCTGGAGAGCTGAATCAGTTTGCCGCTCTGACGGCGAACAATCCCTTTTATCGAAGTCAGCTGACGGAACTGCGTGCAGTGCTAGAACAGCGCTTAAATCTGCTTCAGCAGGGAATCGATCTGCGGCGGAACACCGATCGGGAGACCGTCCGTGCATTTGTCCTGAATGGAACCGGCAAAGTAGAGATGGATCACCTCCGCCGCATTGCGGATGCGATTGAGGCTGAGGAGCGGAGGCTGTTGGCCATCCGAACGGAGCGAGCCGACCGCGATAACCGGAACGGCCACTACATCGTTGCTCTTGCCAGCCTGCTGGATCTGCTTTTCATTGCCTTCCTCTTCCGCTACTTCACCGCGGAACGCGCAATGCGTCTTGCCGCAGAAGTAGATGCCGAAAACCTTTCGCGAGCAAGACAAGAGGCAGACGCACGAGCAGCAGAGGTCCGGTCCCTGAATGAGTCACTGGAAAAGCGGGTGTGGGAACGCACACAGGAGCTGGAAGCCATCAATAAAGAGCTGGAGGCCTTCAGTTACTCTGTCTCGCACGATCTGCGCGCTCCTCTGCGCACAATTGATGGATTCTCACTAGCGCTTCAGGAGGACTACCAGGATCTGGTGGACGCGACCGGGCGCGACTATATCCATCGCGTACGGAGTGGTGTGCAGCGCATGGGGCAACTCATCGACGCTTTGCTGCAGCTTTCGCGAATTACGCGCGCGGAGATCACTCGGGAACGCTTCAACCTGAGCGAACTTGCAGAGTCTGTCGCTTCGGTTCTAAAGGAAGAGCACCCTGCCCAGGATATTCAGTTCAACATCGAGCCAGGACTGGAGGCCGAGGCGGACGCCGGCCTGATACGAGTCGCACTGGAAAACCTCTTCGGGAATGCAATCAAGTTCAGCTCCAAAAAGCCAAATAGCAGGATCGAGTTTGGCTGGAACCCGGAAAAGAAGGCGTATTTCGTTCGGGACAACGGGGCCGGATTCGATATGTACTACGCAAATAAGCTGTTCAACGCCTTCAATCGTCTACACGGTGATAAGGATTTTCGCGGCTCCGGAATCGGCCTTGCGACAGTCGCCCGGATCATACACCGCCATCATGGAACGCTCGCCGGTGAGGGGGTCGTCGATCATGGCGCTACATTTTGGTTTACGTTAGGATAACGAAATGACTGAAGCCACCAAGCTGATTCTTCTAGTCGAAGATGATCCGGATCACGAGCTTCTTACGATTCGAGCACTGAAGAAATCGAACATTGCCAATGAGGTCCGTGTTGCTCGGGATGGTGAAGAGGCACTGGAGGTTCTTTTTGGCAAGGATGCGGTCCTTCCGCAGGTCATTCTGCTGGATCTCAAGCTCCCCAAGGTGGATGGGCTGGAGGTTCTAAGAAGAATTCGCGCAGGTGAGACGACGAAGTTCCTTCCGGTGGTAATTCTCACTTCGTCGGATGAAGAACGCGATGTTGTTCGCAGTTACCAACTTGGCGTTAACAGCTATATCCGCAAGCCGGTAAACTTTTCCGACTTCGCAGAAGCCACTCGACAACTTGGCATGTATTGGCTGGTACTAAACGAATGTGCTCCGCAGGCCTGAACTCGGATCAGCTTCGCGTTCTGCTGGTAGAAGATAATCCGGATGATGCATTTCTCCTGGAACGCCACCTCCGCCGCCACGGATATTCGCTTGAACTGACAAGAGTTGAAACGGCGGACGAGATGCAGCGACATCTGGAGCAGTCCTCGCTCCCTAACGTTATTCTTGCAGACTACAATCTTCCGAGCTTCAGCGGGCCCGCCGCACTCAAGCTGCTGCACGCCACAAAGCTCGATATTCCTTTCATCATGTTTTCCGGGGCGGTCTCGGAAGAGACGGCGGTGGATGCCATGCGCTCAGGGGCGCATGACTACGTCTCGAAGCAGAATCTGGCGCGGTTAATCCCCGCGATCGAGCGAGAGCGCAATGAAGCGATTACCCGGAAGAATCGTCTCGCCGCCGAGCAAGCTCTTAGGGTCAGCGAGGCGAGATTCCAATCGCTGGTCGAGGCATTACCGCTGGGGCTTCTGATCAGCGACTCTTTGGGCAAGATTGCCTATGCAAATCTTGCGATCGAGCGTCTGCTTGGATATTCCGAAAGAGATCTTCTCTCTGGCGCAGTGATACTCTTCGACATATCTCCGCTTCTCGCGGAACGTCTGAACGAAGCTATCTCGTCTGCATCGCCTCTTGAGCCTTTCGAGGCGGCCTGTGCAAAGAAAGACGGGAAAACGGTCGATGCGCTTATCGGAATGTCGTTTCTTGATTCTGAGCGTTTGGATGGGAGCAGGCAAATTGCCATCTTCCTAGCCGATCTATCGCTCCAAAAGAAGAGTGAAGAACTGATCCGCCGTACAGAAAAGCTGGCTGTTGCAGGAAGATTTGCTGCAGCCATCTCTCATGAGATCAACAATCCTTTAGAGGCCATCACAAACTGCCTTTATCTGGTTGCGCAATCCAGCCTTCCGGACGAGGCTCGCCAGTACCTTCAAATGGCTCAGAAAGAGCTGGATCGGGTTTCTCAGATTACGGTGCAGACCTTGAGGTTCTACCGGGCATCCACTCGGCCAAGTCGCGTTGATCTGCAGGAGCTGGTGGACGCTGTTCTAACGCTACTGGACTCGCGGCTCCGACAGATGGAGATTACCGTGGTGCGGGACCTGCAGGCCGATGTTGCCGTGCTGGCGTATGACGGGGAACTTCGCCAGGTGATCGCCAACCTGGTCAGTAACGCGATCGACGCAGTGCAGCCGGGAGGTCGAATCGTGCTGCGCAGCCGGTCTGGTAGAGAATGGTCCACAGGTCGCCTCGGGGTCACCATTACGATTGCCGACAATGGCACGGGGATGGATGCAGAGACCTGCGACCGCATCTTTGAACCATTCTTTTCTACCAAGGACATTACTGGCACCGGCCTGGGGCTGTGGATCTCCCAGGAGATTGTAACGAAGCATCATGGCAGCATCCGGGTTC
>DASTSJ010000400.1:0-3336 GCA_035760765.1 Edaphobacter sp.
GCTGGAGTCCATCGCATCGATGCTGCACGCTCGCGTGGGCGATATCACCGAGGCGAACGACATCGCAAAGGACGATCCTCCTTCCGTCGGCGATGAGCTTGTGGTGCCGGTGACGGTCGCTACATCGGTTCGTACACAGCACTACAAGGTAAGGCACGGCGACACGCTGGTTACCGTTGCCGACCGTTTTGGTGTCTCGGTTGAAGATCTGCGCCGCTGGAATCATCTTTCTTCCAACACGGTGAAGGTGGGCCACACGCTCGCTGTCTCCGAACCTGTACGCGTAGCTCCACATGTCAGAACACGCAAAACGAGTGCGAGCCGAAGTGCTGGTCATTCGCGGCGTTCGTCATCCAAGAGCAGCGAGACTTCGCATGGGACGAGTCGTCACAGCGCGACAAAAGTCTCAGCCAAAAAGACGAAGTCTTCTTCCAAATCGAAATCGAAAGCTGCTCGATAAGCTTCCCTGCGAAAAAGAGTGCTTGCCATTGCTGGCGCCTAGAGGCATCCTGTTGCTAGAATCTCGTGCCAGGATTGAAGGCAATGTTTCTCTTGTCTCCAAACTGAAGCGCGAGATATTTGATAGAAGCGCACGAGATCGAAAACAGCAAGTCAATGCAGCCAGAGGATAAGCGACCATGATGTTCGAAGACGAGACGATCAGGTACTACGCGGCGGCCGCGGACGATAACGAATATGACGATGACGATGATCTCGGTCGTCGATTCCTTGAAGATGAAGAAGAGGAAGTCGTGCTGATCTCGTCGGACGACGATGACGCGGATGAGCTGGACGATGACGGCGACGAAGATGCCGATCGCGAGGAGATGGAGATCGAAGATCGTGCCGAAGAGGCGATTCTCTTTGCTGCTCCGCCCACTCCCGGCAAACCGTATACGCCGGCAACGAAGGAGTCGGAGGTTCCTGAGACCATCGAGGAAGTGAAGGGCGCCCCCGCGAAGAAGGCTGCAAAGAAGGCTCCTGCGAAGAAAGCAGCCAAGAAAGCTCCTGCCAAGAAGGCAGCGAAGAAAGCGCCTGCCAAAAAGGCGCCCGCAAAGAAAGCTGCGAAGAAGGCAGCGAAAAAGAGTTCAGCGAAGAAGGTGGCGGCGAAGAAGTCAGCCCGCAAGAGCAAGCCATCTTCTTCTCCAAGATCTGCCGCGAAGAAGGCCGGGACCCAGCGCGGCGGGAAGGTCGCCTCGAAAAAGACGACCCGTAAGAAGGTCACGGCAAGCAGCAAAAAATCCATGAAGAGAGGTATCAACAACTTGGCAACGAAGAAAGCAGCAAAGAAGGCAACGAAGAAGGCTGTAAAGAAGGCTCCGGCGAAGAAGGCAGCGGCAAAGAAGGCTCCTGCGAAGAAGGCAGCCGCGAAGAAGGCTCCTGCTAAGAAGGCAGTCAAGAAGACCGCTGCAAAGAAGACGGCAGCCAAGAAGTAAGTTGATTTACTAAGGCAAGCAAAAAGGCCCGGTCTGCTCTCCGTGAGCGCCCGGGCCTTTTTGCGTCTGTACACAAGTTACTTCTTGTCTGCTGCAATCTCCGCAAGCACCTCTTCGCTGTGCTTCTGAACGTCCACCTTGGGCCATACCTTGACCACCTTGCCCTGGGGAGAGATGAGGAAGGTTTGACGGCTGGCGAACTTCATGTCGCCATGGCTCATGATGGGCACACCGTACAGGTCGACTACCTTGTGGTCCGGGTCCGCCAGCAGTTTGAAGCTGAAGGTGTCCTTGGCGCACCATGCCTTGTGGCCTTCCACCGTATCCAGGCTGACGCCCAGAACGACAGCGTTGGCCGCGTCATACTTCTTCATGTCGCGCTGGAAGTTGTGTGCCTCGATCGTGCAGCCTGTCGTCTGGTCCTTGGGATAGAAGTACAGTACGACCCATTTGCCTTTGTAGTCTGACAGGCTTACCGGCTTGTCTTCCTGCGAGGGCAGTGTAAAGTTCGGAGCCTTCGCGCCTGCCTGAACTTCGTCGGCGGCGTACGCCGTTGTGCCAAATCCGCACACGGCCACGACACCAAGCACTAGTGCGATCCACATCGTTCTGCGCATCATCGTTCCCCTTCTGTTTTGGAAGATCCTGGTTGTAAGACGAATCGGAACCGGGTAAGACGCGCGGCGCATCTCCGCGCATCAAGATTTTACTCCGCAGTGACAAGTCATCGGATCGGGTCAGCGACGATGGCGATGTTGGCATCATCGGCTGCCCGAATAATTGCAGCGGGATCAAACAGCAGTGTCCTCTCAGCCTCAATGGCAAGGCAGGTCGCACCGGCACGCTTCATCGTCTCGATCGTGGCGACCCCGATCACGGGTACGTCGAAACGCATGTCCTGGTTCGGTTTGGCGACTTTCACCACGGTCAGGGAGCGGCGCAGCGTGGTGTCCTGCTGGCCGTCGGCCCGTTCGGCATCTTCCGCGTCCAGCGTACGGAAGAGCGCTCCCGCGCGTTCGATGGTTGCATCGGTTCCTTCCATGGCTTCGACCGCAACACAGGCCTGGGCGGCGATGACGACGGTCTGCCCCAGGTCGTATCCCGCGATGGCGCGCGCAACCGTGCGGCCATAGGCGATGTCTTTCTGCTCTTGTTCGTCCGGCGCTCTCTGGGTCAGCACGCCGGACTGTGCCAGCAGAGGTTCGAGAAACTGCGTCGAGGAGATCAACTCGATTCCCTCATCGCCCAGCACCTTGGCCACGGCACCCAGCAGCACGTCGGTCGAGCGGGTACGCAGATTCAGCAGCAGCTTGGCCAGTCTCCAGTCAGGCCGGATGCTGGAGAAGATCTGCTTATGCTTCACTTGGCCAGCCATCACAGCGCGGCTGACGCCCTCGGCATGGAACGTTTCGATCAGCTTTGAAAGCTCGCCCAGCGAAAGCCAGTGGACGTGAACTTCGGGGTCGGCTGTGGCGCGGGCGTTGATCTCGAGATCCGTCTCTTCTTTGATGGCGGCCACCACAACCGTCAGGCCGTGGGCGCGGGCAGCATCAAGCAGCAGGAAAGGGAATCTTCCGTTGCCTGCAATCAGGCCAAGTTTCGACATGTGCTCACTCTAACGCATTGTCGATCGCAACTGTTCAGCGCGAGAGCTCCCTGAACCCCGCAGCGCCATGCTCAGCGCGCTACAAAGCCGCCATCCACGGCGAGGGTGTAGCCGAGAACGTACGATGCAGCGCCGCTGCACAGCCACACTACGGCGCTTGCAACCTCTTCCGGTTTTGCCATGCGGCCGATCGGCTCCAGATCCTCCATCACCTTGCGGCCTTCAGGGGTACCGCCGCTAAAGCGCTCAATCATCGGTGTGTCGATGACGCCCGGAGCTACGGCGTTGATGCGA
>DASTSJ010000401.1:0-6261 GCA_035760765.1 Edaphobacter sp.
AAAGCCATCCGTTGTAAAGGAGAGAGTATGAACTCCCTGCAGGTACGCGATGATGCTCCCCTGATCGTCGTCGTCGAAGATGAAGAACACCTCGCGCAGGGACTTCTCTTCAACCTGCAGGCAGAGGGATACCGCACGCACCACGAATCCGACGGCGACGCTGCACTCAAGTATCTTCTCCATCCCGATCAGCCCATCGCCGCCGTGGTTCTCGACTGCATGCTCCCCGGCACCGATGGCATCGACATCGTACGTTCTCTCCGGGATGCCAATCTCTTCACTCCCGTCCTGATGCTCACGGCCCGATCGCGGCCTGAAGACATCCTGGAAGGGATCGAAGCGGGCGCCGACGACTACCTGCCCAAGCCTTTCGACCTCAATATTTTGCTGGTCCGCATCAAGTCGCTCCTGCGGCGCACGTCGTGGCAGCGTACTCACGTGGCGTCGGAGCAACAGGCAGAACAAAGCCCTTCTCCATCGGAGTACGCCTTCAACCACCGAACCATTCGCTTCGACGAGCTTGAGTTGATCGCACCAAACCGCACCACCCACCTGACGGTGATGGAAGCAGACCTGCTTCGCTACTTCACCGAGCGCGAAGGCCAGATCGTATCCCGCAAAGAAATCCTGGAACAGGTTTGGTGTGTCCATGAAGACACAGACACAAGGGCCATCGACAACTTCGTGGTTCGGCTACGCCGCTACATTGAAGACGACCCCGGACATCCCCAGCACCTGGTCACGGTTCGCGGGGTAGGATATCGCTTCCTGGCTAATCCGTAAGATCTCCCTCGTAGCCGGTCAGGAGAATGAGCCCGTCGCGACGATGTCGCCGGAAAGCCGTAAATTCTCTGACAATTTCGCCTTAAAGAGTGTTGATAGAGCGGGTGTGCTTTGCACGCCGCGCGTGCTCTGGCAGAGCAGAACGGACCTCACAATCGCGTACACTCAACATAGAACCTCTGAAGTATGCGTATCTTCACCCGCTATATTCTTCGCGAAGTCGCCTCCCACGCCCTGATTGGCGGTGTCCTCTTTACCTTTGTGCTGTTTATGCGCGACCTCGGGCACATTCTGGAACTCGTCGTCCGTGACTCCGCCTCCCTGACCGACATTCTGCGCATCTTCGCGTATCTTCTTCCAAGCTTCCTCATCGTCACGATCCCGATGTCGGTTCTGGTCGGCATCCTGCTTGGGCTCTCGCGTCTCGCGGCCGACTCCGAGATCACCGCCATGCGGGCGGCAGGAATTGGAGTGCTCAGCTTTGTCCGGATCGTCTCCATCGTTGCCGCGTTTGCCGTCGGACTGGGCCTGTTCAACTCGCTTTATCTAGCACCGCGTTCGGCTGCAGGAACGCTGGCGCTAGAGAATTCCCTGAAGTCGACCCAGGCGTCCTTCGAAGTTCAACCGCGCGTCTTCTACGAAGACTTCCGTAACTACGTCCTCTACATCCAGGACGTCCGGCCGGCCTCGGGTGCAGCTCTATGGCACCACGTGTTCCTCGCAGACCTGACACAGCCCGCGAACCCGAACATCACAACAGCCGACGAGGCCGTTGTTGTCTCAAACGACCCCAGAAGCATCCGCCTCCACCTCATCAACGGCGGTCAACACCAGATCTCCCCGACCGATCCGAATCAGTACAACATCTCGACGTTCGAATCGACCGATCTACCCATCCAGACCGGTCTGCAGGAAGATACGCATCTTGGCCGGTCGGATACACCGATTCTGGCACTCACGCTGCCTGAACTTTGGCGCCTGAGCCATATACCCGGCAGCCACGCACGGCTTTATCGGATTGAGCTGAACCGTCGCTTCTCGTATCCGTTCGCCTGCGTGGTCCTTATGCTGATCGGCGTTCCCCTGGGTCTCTCCTCCAAGCGCGGCGGAAAGTCGACCGGATTCGTCCTCACCATTGCGCTGGTCTTCATCTACTACTTCCTGTCGCAGGTTGGAATTGCATTCGCGAAAAACGGCAAGCTATCGCCGTTCCTCGGGGTATGGGGAGCAAACCTTCTCTTCGCTGCGGCTGGAATTCTTCTGCTGTACCAGATGTCGCAGGGAATCATCGCCCTCGGTCTGATCTCCACGATCGGGACCTGGATCAATAAACGGCTCACGCAGTCCCAGCGCGGCCGCCAGCTCGCGGCCTCCGGTGGCGGAATCCATCTCTCCACGATCGTGCGCCGGTTTCGCAATACCTTTCATATCCAGTTCCCTCTCCTGCTCGACGATTACGTGATGCGGGAGTACATGAAGAACTTCGCTCTGGTTCTCTCTTCGTTTTCTGCGCTCTTCCTCATCTTCACCTTCTTCGAACTCACCGGGGATATCATTCGCAACCGCACACCGCTGGTCACGGTTGGAGACTATCTCATCAACCTGATCCCCTTCATCCTCTATAACGTGACTCCGCTGTGCGCCCTGGTTGCCGTGCTCGTGACGTTCAGCGCGCTAAGCCGTACCTCTGAGATCACCGCGATGAAGGCGACGGGGATCAGTCTCTACCGAATCGTGACGCCAGTACTCATCACGACGTTGCTGATCGCCGGCTGCCTCTTTGCCTTCGACGAACTCTACCTTCCGGCAGCTAACCGGCGGCAGGAGGCACTGCGCAATGTCATCAAAGACAAGCCTGCCCAAACCTTCCTTCGGCCGGATCGTAAGTGGATTTCCGGTCAGGCTGGCCCCTCAGGATCGCCTACGCGGATCTTCTACTATCAGTTCTTCGATGCCACCAGAAATGTCTTTGCCAACCTGACCGTCTTTGAGTTCGATCCCAACACCTTTGCTCTGAAGCGCAGGATCTTTGCCTCCTCTGCACACTGGAACGAGCGCGTCGGGCAGTGGGTCTTTGAGAACGGCTGGCAGCGGGAGTTCGCCAAAGACACGATAGCGTCGTATCACCCGTTCACCGTCACGGCCTTCGCAGACATTCGCGAGCAGCCCTCTTACTTCGTCAAAGAAGATCGTCCCGCCCAGGAGATGAGCTACAACGAACTGTCCCACTACATCTCTGACCTGAATCAATCCGGTTTCGATACCAAGCGGCTGAGCGTGCAGCTTAACCGCAAGCTGGCATACCCGCTCATTACGCTTGTCATGGCGATCCTCGCAATTCCATTTGCGTTGTCCATGGGCAAACGGGGGTCGCTGGCCGGAATCGCCACGGCAATTGGACTTGCGGTTGCATATTGGGTCATCGACGGGCTCTTCCAGGCGATGGGAAATGTGAATACATTGCCCGCCATGCTCGCCGCCTGGTCTCCGGACCTTCTCTTCGGGATCGCCGGGACATACTTTCTGCTTCGCGCGTCCACATAGTGCCCCGCCGCATCCTACCTGGGAGCGTTCCGTGACCTACACTAGGAGCCAACATGAGATTTCAATCCTCCTTCGCACTGGCAGCCATTCTCACGACAGGCGCTGCCGCTCAGACCACGACCGGAACGACATCAAAGCGCCCGACGCATCGCACCTCGTCGTCCGCGTCGAAACCAGCGGCGAAAGCCACAACTGCCCCGGCGCCAATTGCTGAGACTGCGGCTAACATCGCCGATAATCCTCCAAACGTTCCGAAGGTTGAGGGAACGCCCAAGCCCCTCTACTCGCTTCGCTATATCGATACGCAGATCGGGACCGGCGAACTGGCAAAGCAGCAACAGTACTACACCGTCAAATACACCGGCTGGCTGACGGACGGCACGAAGTTCGACTCTTCCTACGACCATCCCGGCGCAGAGCCGATCGTATTTCCGTATGGAGCCCGTAGAGTGATTCCCGGCTGGGATACAGGTTTCGAAGGGATGCGCGTGGGCGGAAAGCGACGTCTTTTTATCCCTTATCAACTCGCCTACGGCGAATCCGGCAGGCCGCCGGTGATCCCTCCAAAGGCCGATTTGATCTTCGATGTCGAGTTGGTGGCCCAGTCCGATACTCCCCCGCAGGAGAATCCAACTCCGGCCGCACCGCCGCAGCCCAGCGAGGCCAATCCGGCACAGGCTGCTCCTAAGCCGGGCGAAACCCCGGAGCCATCCACCAGCAAGCCGCCCTCACCGCCGCCTGCTACGTCCCCGTCTGGCGGCCAGCCCCCGCAGAGCAACCCGAATCGCTAAAAGAAAACCCGGAGCGCCGGCATTTCTAAGAACCTTCTGCCGCGCTCCGGGTATCTAATTTCTGCGGTTTAAACTATTTCTTGCATGCTGATGGACCGACTCAAACCTCTCAAACCCTACCTCCGGCGCTATTGGAAGTCGCTCGCCTGGGGTGGTGTGGCCGTTGTCATCTACAACGTTGTCAAAGTCCTGGTGCCCATCGTCATCGGTCACGCCATCGACGACATGCGTCACGGCATCACCCAGCAGAAGATCCTCTTTCACGCTCTGCGGCTTCTGCTGGTTGCAGCATGCTCGGCCGTCTTTCTGTACATCACCCGGCAGGTCATCATCGGAGCATCGCGCGAGATCGAGTTTGACCTGAGGAACGATCTCTTTGCCAATCTCGAGCGGCAGTCGCCGTCCTACTATCACGTGCATCGCACGGGCGACATCATGGCGCGCACGACCAACGACCTGAACGCCGTCCGCCAGCTTCTTGGCCCCGCCATCATGTACAGCGCCAACACGCTCGTGTTCACCTGCGCTGCACTTCCCTTCATGTACCGCATCAGCCCCAAGCTGACGTTCTTCGCCTTCGTCCCTCTGCCTGCGGCCTCGGTCATCGTTCAGTACTTCGGCAACAAGATTCATCGGCGCTTCGAGCGGATCCAGGCGATGTTCTCCGACATATCAGCCAAGGCCCAGGAGAACTTCTCCGGAGCGCGCCTGATACGCGCCTTCGCCCAGGAAGATGCGGAGATCGCATCCTTCGAAGAGGCCAATCGCGAGTACATTCGCCGCAGCCTCCATCTCGTTCGCCTGATGGCCATGCTTTGGCCTACGCTCGAGTTCGTCCTCGGTCTCTCGCTGATGATCACGCTGCTCATCGGTGGTCACGAGGTCGTGCAACACCGCATTACCGTCGGAGAGTTCACCAGCTTCAACGTCTACATGGTGCAGCTCATCTGGCCCATCATCGCGATCGGCTGGGTGGTCAATCTGTTCCAGCGCGGAACAGCATCGGTGGCGCGTATCGATGAGTTGCTGAAGCATCAGCCCACGATTGCAGACGATCCTGCGCTGCTCGCCGGTGCATCGGCAACCCTAAACGTTTCGGACACAACACCTCCAACTTCTGTGCGGGGTGAGATCGAGTTCCGCAATCTCTCGTTTGCCTATTCCACGGGTCCTGTGGTCCTTCACGACATCAGCCTCAGGATCCCCGCTGGTTCTTCGCTTGCAATTGTCGGGCCCACCGGCTCAGGAAAGTCCACACTGGTCTCGCTCATCCCGCGCCTTCAGGACGCCGCACCCGGCATGGTCCTGATCGACGGTGAGCCGATCCGATCCTTTCCTTTGGCCGAGCTGCGCGCGAGCATCGGATTCGTACCCCAGGAGACCTTCCTCTTCTCCGACACGATCCGCCACAACATCTCGTTTGGGACCCCGCTGGCAAACGACCAGCAGATTGAGGATGCTGCCGCAATCGCCCATATTCGAACCGAGATCCTCGAGTTCCCTCGCGGCTTTGACACCATGGTCGGCGAGCGCGGGGTTACACTCTCCGGAGGGCAGAAGCAGCGCACTTCCATCGCCCGCGCGGTCATTCGCGACCCGCGCATCCTCATCCTCGACGACGCTCTCGCCTCGGTCGATACCTACACGGAAGAGCGCATCCTGCAGGGCCTGGCGAAGGTGATGGAGGGGCGCACCACCATCTTCATCTCCCACCGCATCTCAACGGCACGAAACGCCGACCAGATTGCAGTCCTCGTAGGCGGACGCATCGCTGAGCTAGGGACCCACGACGAACTGCTTTCCTTGAACGGCTACTACACCAGCCTGTTTGAGAAGCAGCGACTTGAGGAAGAGATCTCCGTCGCGAGCTAACCGCCAAGCAATCTTCTTTCAGCAGCCCTCACGAACGCCTTAGAGGCCAGATCAGGACCTCCAGGCGGGCGGAGTATTGGATCAGCGCAGGCCGTCCGCTGAGTGAAAGCCCTGCCGCAGTGCTTACCGTGTCGCGCCTCAACTCGAATTCAGCCTGCGAGAGTAACCAGGGCTTGTGATGAATGTCGGCGTGCAGCACCTTGCCTGCTGCCACGGTGTAGAGCCGATACCGTTCCACCAGCCAGTGCTCCAAGGTTCCGTTCAGCGCTTC
>DASTSJ010000402.1:0-5154 GCA_035760765.1 Edaphobacter sp.
TTGCTGATCTGACCGGCCTGGCTGAAGAGATACTTCTCCGGTCCCTTGGCAACCTCGACGATGGAAGCTTTCGCCGAGGCATTCGCCGCAGCAAACAGTGCATCAATATCTTCCTGTCCGAGCTTCTTTTCCATTCATCAACTCCTGGGAAAGGTAGTCTTCTGCTTTGTCCGGTGGTCCGCCGGCGATGGCCTGCCCTCGGGACCGGCTGCCGGGGGGCGATCGGCCGGACGCAAGCTGGCGAGAGCGCTTCGCAGTCGCAACACAGCCGAGGAATGAATCTGCGACACGCGCGACTCAACCACGCCGAGCGTCACGCCAATCTCGCGCATCGTAAGCTCTTCGTAGTAATAGAGAGTGAGCACCAAGCGTTCTTTCTCGGGCAACTCGTCAATCGCGTCCGCCAGACGTTGCTTCATCTCGCCCTTGAGGCAGCGAAAGAGAGGATCTTCTTCCGGAGAGCCAGGAATGTAGGCCAGTTCTTCGTCGCCGGAGTCTTCAGACCGCTCCATATGCAGGCTCCCGATCTCCAGTCCTTTCAGATCACCGAGAAGCTGTTGATAGTCCGCGAGCGATAGCTTCATCTCCGCTGCGATCTCCTGCTCTGTGGGGGCACGGCGCAGGCGCTGCGTAAGGGATCGAATCGCTTCCTCAACCGCTCTTCCCTTTCTCCTCAGCTCACGCGGACTCCAGTCGAGCGTGCGGAGCGAGTCCAGAATGGAGCCACGAATACGGAACTGAGCGTAGCTTTTGAACTGGACCTTCTTGCTGTGATCAAACTTCGAGAACGCATCGATCAGACCAACTACACCTGCGGAGACAAGATCATCGAGATCTACATGCTGCGGCAGACGCTCATGTATCCTGCGAGCGATATAACGAACCGTAGGGAGATGCTCCATCAGAAGCACGTCGCGTTCGCTTGCGGCACCGTCAATGTTACTGTTCTGCGCGCTGGCCGCCTTTTCTTTGGTGAAAGACTTGCGTGCAGGCATAGCCTTCGCCTCCTCTTTCTCATCACCAAGCCACTCTGGCCTGCACACATCCGCTTGCATCAGATTCGCTGCCATAGATCGTTCTGCACTCATCTCTACCTCCATCGCTCAGCTCCATCGCCCATCCGACTGTTACCCCACGGTACCGATACTCTTCACCCGAATCTCCGGAGGAATCTCCACGGGTGAAAGTACCGTCACCTTAGGGAGAAAGGGCTCCAACCAACGCCGAACGTGATATCGCGCCGGACTCGGACATAGGAGCACGGGAAGGGCCGAATCGGACGAGGCTCCCGTTAGCCGTTTCACAGAATCCACAAGCCGTCGCAGGAAATCCGCCGTCAGACTGCCCGAACGTGCACCATCCCCCAGCAACAGATTTGCGCTCTGCGGGTCGAACGTGCCGATCAACTCGTTTTCGGTTCGCTGATCGAGCATCAGCACCTTCAACCCGCCTTCACTATCCAGCAGTGAATGAACAAGTCGTCGACCCAACGCCTGGCGCACAGCCTCGACCAGGTGGACGAGGTTTTTGGACTGCTGTGCTGCTTCAACCAGTGCCTCGAGGATAGTTCCCAAATCGCGTATCGACACCTGCTCGCGCAAGAGCTGCTGTAGAACGCGCTGCACCTCACCCAGCGACAGCAGCTTCGGCACGAGCTCTTCCACCAGCTTCGGATGACTCTCATTGAGGCTGTCCAGAAGGCGCTTCACCTCCTGCCGCCCCAGAAGTTCGTGGGCATGTCTCCGGATCAGCTCACCCAGGTGGGTGCCGATGACAGTAGTCTGGTCGACCACCGAATAGCCTGCGGCCAGCGCCTGCTCCTCCAGTCCGGGTTGAATCCAGCGCGCATTAACCCCAAATGCTGGCTCCCTGGTTTCGACACCGGGTAGCGGTCGTGCCTTGGGATCCGCATTCACCGCCAGCAGGCAGTTTTGCTCTGTCTGCCAGCGTGCAATCTCAACTCCGCGAAGGCTCACGACATACTCTCTCGGTTTGATCCGCAGATTGTCCGTGATGTGGACCGACGGGACAATGAAGCCCAGCTCTGTGGCCAGGTGACGACGCAAGGCACGAACCCGATTCAACATCTGACCGCCCTGTCTCTCATCGACCAGCGGTATCAGCTGGAACCCGATCTCCAACGTGAGTTCGTCAACTTTGAGAAGAGAGGCGAGGTTCTCTCCAGCGACTGCATCGGCCGTCTTGCTCTTGCCTGCCGATGTCGACTCGGTCTCTGTGGGGGCAACCTCAGGTTGAGCTGCAGGCAGCTTCCGAGCGATCAGCGCCACTCCTGCTGCCATCAGGACAAAAGCCAGTTTCGGTAATCCCGGTACGAGTGCCAGCGCAACCAACACACCGCAGGCGATCCACAGCGTATTTCTGCCCTTCAGCAGCTGCGTGCCTAACTCGTGGTCGAGAGCTCCGGCTGAGGAAGCTCTTGTGAGCACCATTCCGCCCGCGATCGAAACAAGCAGGCTGGGAATCATCGTGACAAGGCCGTCGCCTACAGTAAGGATCGTGTAAGTCTTCACCGCCGTCATAAGATCCGCGCCCTGCTGCACGACACCAATCAGCAGACCCGCAACGATATTGATCACGGTGATCAGAATCGTTGCCATCGAGTCGCGCTGATTAAAGCGAGCCGCACCATCCATCGCGCCGTAGAATTCAGCCTCCCTGGCGATGGCCTGTCGCCGTTTGCGGGCCTGCTGCTCGTCAATCAGGCCAGCGTTCATATCTGCATCAATCGCCATCTGCTTGCCAGGAAGTGCGTCCAGCGTGAATCGTGCCGTCACCTCTGCCGTGCGCACCGCGCCATGGCTCACAACCAGGAACTGAATTGCGATCAGTGCCAGAAACAGCACAAAGCCAACGACGTAGTTTCCGCCGACAACAAATTGCCCAAACGCCTCAATCACCGAGCCTGCGGCGGCCGTTCCCTCATGACCGTGGAGCAGAATCATGCGACTCGACGCCAGATTGAGAGACAGCCTGAACAAGGTGAGCAGGAGCAAGAGCGTAGGAAAGACGGAGAAGTCCACCGCACGCCGCACCTGCACCGCTGTCAAAAACACGATGACAGATGCAGTGATGGAGAGAGCAAGAAGCAGATCCAGCACAAATCTGGGTATAGGGATCAGCATCACAAAGACTACGCTGATCGCCGCAACCGGCAGCAGATACCCTTGCATCTTTGCAGGCGACCAGGACCCCACGCCTGTCTTCTTTAAACTCACATTCCACCTCCAACACCACGCATTCCGGATACCCTCGCGGGGGTGTAGCCACCCATCGCACTTGCGGTCTTTGCCTGTTGCTGCTTTCTCACGCGCTCTTCCATCTTTTGCCGATAGAGGTACGCAAGAATTCCCGCCACAGCGGCGTATAGCTCAAACGGGATCGACTGGCTGGGTTCCACCATGCGATAAAGGCTTCTCGCCAGCGGCGGATTTTCAACGATAGGAACTCCAGCCCACTTCGCTTCTTCCCGGATCTCGGCCGCAAACAGATCACGTCCCTTGGCTAGAACGACGGGAGCCTGCATCGTATCGAAGCTGAACTCCAGCGCAACCGCGTAGTGTGTCGGATTTGTAATGACCACACTTGCCCGGGACATATCGGCCTTCACCTTGCGTCTCCGCATCGCGTGCTGAATCTGCCGAATCTTTCCCTTGATCTCAGGATTTCCCATGGAGTCCTTCATCTCTTCCCGGATCTCCTGCTTGCTCATCTTGAGGCGTTCGTTCCAGCTTCTCCACTCGATTGCATAATCCAGAGCAGACCAGGCCAGCATGATCCATGCGGCGTCAAGTGCCAGACCGTATGCAGTCGCGAAGGTCGTCGGCAGACGCACCATGCTCATCGCGGGCACCGACAACATCTCTCGTCGGAGGGCGTTCCATCCCAGCGCAATCATGACTGTCGCAGGAAGTAGAGACTTCACCAGCCGCATCGTCTGTCGCAGGCTGAAGAGATTCTTCAGGTTCTCCGCCGGGTTCATCCGCGAGAACTTCAGCTGCACCGTCTCCGGATAGATTCTCAGCCCGCCGTTCTGGGCAACACCTGCCATCAGGGCACTCCCGAAGCTGGCCATCAGGATCAACCCGGTCGGTATCAACGCAGGACGAAGCATCTGGAACAGCATTCCGATCCACTGGCGTTCACCAACGGCTTCGCCTACCGCCGCCGAGCGCATGCTTGTGAGATAGACTTCGCCCCATACACCCGTAAAGCCGTGCGCCGTGGCGCCTACCATCAGCACGCCGCCCAGCATCGCCATCGAGGACAACAGTTCTCGGCTGTGAACGCCGTCGCCTTTATCGCGAGCCTTCTTCTTGCGTTGCGGTGTGGCTTTTTCTGTCGCTTCGCCGCTCATGCGTTTGCCATCAGCCTCCCCGCTGCATCCAGCAACGCGGTAAAGTGGCCTTCAATCCATCCCGGCCATAGTGCGAGACTTGCAACAAGGACACCAAAGCAGATCAACGTCTTCAGTGGAATTCCAACCACCATCGCTGGAAGCTGCGGCGCCATTCTGCCGATAAGCGCGATCGTGATCTCGACCACCATTCCTGCGGCGACCACAGGAGCAGCAAGCTGCAGCCCGGCCAGAAAGATCCCTCCTGCCATTCCCGCAAGCCCTGCGCCTGTTCTCGCCTGAACAAAGGCATGCCCGACCGGAACGGTTCGAAAGCTCCTTACCAGCGCTGCCAGCATCGTTCGATCCAGGCCGGCGCCAATCAGCACCAGTGTTCCGAGCCATCCCAACAACTGACCAAGCACAGGCGTTTCGATCTTCGAGTTTGGATCGAGCAGGTTCACGAGCGAGAAGCTGAACTGCATTCCGAGCATCGTGCCCGCGAACAATAAAGCTTCGTTGAGCATCATGAGTGAGAGGCCGAAGACGAGCCCCACTCCAAGCTCCCCAAGCACCGCCAGAAAATCCAGCGAAGGCCTTGCATCAGGAACAGTCGCGACCGCCGGTGCTAGAAGAACCGTGACCGAAAAAACGAAGCCGGCCTTGATTCTTGGAGCGATTGCAGACGAAGAGAAGACGGGAGCAAAGACCATAAGGCTGCTAACGCGGATCATGACCAGCAGCGCCACAGTGAGGAACTGCGGCCAGTCCGAAATTGGCGAACTCAGATCAGACATGGT
>DASTSJ010000403.1:0-3186 GCA_035760765.1 Edaphobacter sp.
GCTGACATTCGAAGGCGCAATCCGCTCAATGAGCGAGAAGACCTGCTTCATCCGTTCGGATGTCCCAACCAGCGGACCGAGCATGTTGGTCTCCGGTCGCAGGCGCTGCGCGTTGCCGACGCGGCCCGTCTCCGTCTCCGCGTGCTGCCGGCTGGCGTTCTGCAGAATGGTCTTCAGCCGCATAGGATCGACTGGCTTCGGTACGTAATCGAAGGCACCCCGCCGCATGGCCTCCACGGCCGATTCGATCGAGCCCTGTGCCGTCATCATCACAACCGCCATGTTGTTCGGCAGATCCCCGATGCGGTTCAACAGCTCCATGCCGTCCATACGAGGCATCTTCAGGTCAGTCACCACAATTGCCGGGTTCCAGGCAACCGCCTTCTCCAGACCCTCCACTCCGTCCGCCGCGCCTTCGGTCCTGTACCCCCAGCTCTCAATCAGCTCGGTCAAACCCGTACGGGCATGGATCTCATCTTCGACGATCAAAACTCGTTCCAAAGTCTTCCTGCTTTCCTAACCAGAGTTTCAGACGGATACGTCAGTTTGGATGCCTCTGGACTCTTAAGTGTACCGTTTCTGCTGCCACTTCCCGGCGTTTGGAAGATACCCTTGCTGCACAACCAGCTAAGCCCTTTCCCGCCATACTGTTACCCCGCACGGCAGCCCTCGACATACCATGATTGTCTCGCCCTGAGGCGCGGCGCATTTATCCTGTTCTCATGCTTGCACCAGAGATCAGCGTAGAAGCCCTGGCTGAACAGCTTCAAAAGACCCCCAAACCGCTCCTGTTGGACGTTCGCGAACCTTGGGAGTTCAACTATGCCAGCCTTCCAGGCTCCCTGCTGATGCCCATGGGGGATGTGCCCTCTCGCGCACATCAGGAGCTCGACCCGGATCAGCCGATCGTCGTCATCTGCCATCACGGGGCAAGGTCGCTGTCGGTCACCATGTGGCTTCGGGAGCAGGGATTCGAACATGCACAGTCGCTTGCGGGCGGAATCGATCGCTGGTCTAGAGCTGTGGACCCATCCGTACCCAGGTACTAGTCGCTCCCGTTAGGACTTAGGCTCCTTGGTTGCTGCACTTCGTATCGGTAACCAACGGTCTACCTTTGTTTGGCAGCTTTTTAGGTACTTCCGAGCATCATAAGAGCCAAAGACCGTCGACCAGGGAATCGGCCCTGCGAGACAACTGGGAGCTTATGGTTCACTCATGGACACCGCAGCCGGGCGGAAGAGACGAAAACAGGGATCGATGGAACAGCCCTGCACTCCCCCAGACGAGTGGGGATACAAGCTCGGGTGTGCTGCCGCAACATCAAGCGCAGCGCTTGGACTCGCCCATGGAAGCAGAGGATACCCAGCGGAACCTCGCTCTGCTCGCGGCCATTGTGGAATCGTCCGACGACGCCATACTGAGCTGCGATCTCGATGGGAAGATCACCAGTTGGAATCGATCGGCAGAACGTATCTTCGGTTATACGGCAAATGAGATTCTTGGCCGCTCGACCTCCATCCTGGCCTCTCCTCGCTGCCAGGATGATGCTGCGCGTGTCCTCGATGAGATTCGCGCGGGCGGCAGGATCGACCACTATGAGACCTGGCGTCGACACAAGGACGGGACCGACGTTCTTATCTCCATGACTGTCTCCCCCATCTGCGATGGCTCCGGCAAGATCATCGGGGCTTCCAAAGTCTCCCGAGACATCACATCGACAAGACGAGCGGAAGAAGCGTTGCGTAATACGGACAAACTGGCTCTGGCCGGGCGTATGGCTGCCAGCATTGCACACGAAATCAATAATCCTCTTGAGTCTGTCACCAATCTCCTTTATCTGACGGAGCACGAGGTCATCTCAGAAGAGGCGCGCAGCTACCTTACCCTGGCGCAGCACGAGCTTGCCCGCGTCTCCCACATAGCCTCCCAGACCCTTGGCTTCTTTCGTAACGCCCAGGGGTCCAGCCAGGTTCCCCTTCAGGAGATCCTCGACAGTGCCTTGTCCCTGCACCTGGGGCGGCTCTCCACATCCAACGTCGTCGTTCTGAAGGAATATGCGTCGATTCCTTCGCAACTGGTCCATCAGGGTGAGCTACGGCAGGTCATCGTCAACCTCATCGGGAATGCCCTCGATGCGATGTCAGACGGTGGCCGTCTGCGACTCCGTGTGCGCGCTGCGTATGATCCGGTCACCGATACGAGAGGGGCACGCATCGTCATCGCAGACACCGGCGCAGGCATGAGCCAGAGTACGCGCCGGCAGATCTTTGAGCCCTTCTTCACGACCAAGGGCGCATCCGGAACCGGTCTGGGCCTATGGGTCAGCAGCCAGATCATCGCACGGCACAAAGGGCGGATCTCACTGCGCAGCAGCCAGTCGCCCAATCATTGTGGAACCGTATTCTCGATCTTTCTTCCCAATCTGAGCGAGGCCCCGTCGACCGATCTTCAAGGATCTCAGAGTACAAGGCAGCAGAAGCAGCCCCTGCAGATCTCAGAAAAAGGCGCTAGCGAGCGCGAGGATGCGTCTCGTCATACACCCTCTGAACTTGACCGGCAGTCAGCTGCGTATAACGCTGCGTAGTCGATAGCCTCTCGTGCCCCAGCATCTCCTGAATCGCTCTTAGATCCGCGCCTTCCTCCAGCATGTGCGCCCCAAAGGCATGGCGCAGCGTATGCGGGTGCACATCGGCCGGCAGTCCTCGGCTTAGGGCAATCGCTTTCACGATGCGCCCTACGCTACGAGTTGTAAGCCTGCAATCCCCGCGAGCCCGCAGATTGATAAGCAAAGGTCCTTGGTTCATCAGAGCGCCCTTCCCTGCTCTCTTCAGTCGCTCCGCTCGCGTAGGCAAATAGCTGCGAAGAGCTACCGCAGCCTCATCGCCCAGCGGGACCATCCGCTCCTTGCGCCCCTTGCCGCGGACCAGGATGGCCTCATCCGCCCACCGGACGCTGTCGAGATTCAGACCCACCAACTCAGAGTTGCGAATACCGCATCCATACAGCAGCTCAAAGATCGCCCGCTCCCTCTCCGGCCACCGAATACTCTCCTCGACCGCCTCTGCAACATCTTCCAGATCCTTCGGCGCGGCAGGTCTTTGCAGGTTCTCCAGCGAGTTCAGAACCCGGTTCACCTCTTCGACGGTGGGAACCCTGGGCAGGTGCTTTGGCAGTTTCGGAGTGCTT
>DASTSJ010000404.1:0-4592 GCA_035760765.1 Edaphobacter sp.
GCCGGGTGCCCCATCTTCGCGACAGTTTCATCGTCGCTAAGGTGGGCCATTCGCGCGAAGCGCGAACCGCGGCGTTATGCAATGGTCAAACCAATCACAAACCGGCTTGCCCCGGAATGCGAACAGCAGACCCTGTGATCAGGCTCACGGCAATCTGCTCTCCGGATTCTATGATGATCACCAGAATCCGGCCCCACGCAGGCCGAGCCCGCCGAGCCCTTCGCTTTGATCGTGATACACGCCCGGCGATCCCCGGCCTCGTCTCGTCTCGACGCCTCCATCAGGAGAGACAACATGCTCACACGGGCAATTGGGTTTGTATCGCTTGCGCTTGTTTCCTCATCCCTTGTCCGGGGGCAGAGTAGAGTTCCTGCGCGAATGATCGTAACCATAGGTCACACCTACGCCGGCGAGGCACCGCCGCTTACCACGGCCAACGTGAGCGTTACGCAGGATCACAAGCCGCTGACCGTTACAAGCATCACGGCCTTCCATGGTGATCGAGCTGCCCTGGAACTCTTCGTATTGGTCGACAACTGTTCAAGCTGCGAAGTCGGTTCCAAGTTTGACGAGCTCAGCCGATTCATAGACGGACAACCGGCAACCACATCCATCGGGGTTGGCTATATCCAGAACGGACAGCTGCAAATGGTCCAGGCTCCCACCACCGACCACAAACGTGTCATCAAGGCTCTCAGTCCTCCTGGTGGAAGCAAACCGTCCAGTCCCTACAACGCGTTGACATCCCTCATTGAAAACTGGAAGTCAGGCGACTTCCGCAGGGCCGTGCTGATGCTCTCCACCGGGCTCGACCCGGCCCAGGTGGACGACCTCTTCGGTCAAAGCAAATCGGCAGAGACCGCACTGCACGCAGCGCAGCGTGCCGAGATCCCCATCTACGCCATCTATCACCCCACTGCGGATTACCTGCAGAGCGACTACTCCAAAGTGCAGCAAGGGCAGGTCCAACTGGCGCACGTCGCCTCCGAATCAGGCGGCCAGGCCTACTTCCTGACCTTTGGCCCGCTGCCGTCTCTGGGCCCCTTCCTCGCCGACATCAACGATCACCTGGCCAAGCAATATCTGGTCGAGTTTCTGGCAAAACCAGGACGTTCGCCCGGTGAACTCCAGGAGATCCAGGTCGAGAGCAAGAGCACGCCACCTGTGGAACTATTGGCGCCTTCAGCGGTTGTCGTGGGGAAAGCCAAGGCAGACGGGCAATAAGCAGCCTCCCTCCCCTGATTCATCAACCGTTTTGCGCAGCGCGGTACCAATCCCAATCAGATTGTATGGTTCAGCCGGGCATCGACCCTCACCGTCACGTACATTCCGTCTCCCCCAGAGACTTCACCAGAACCGGTTGCTCCAATCTTCGCAGGGTGCCGGGTGCCCCATCTTCGCGACAGTCTTAGCGTCGCTAAGGTGGGTCATTCGCGAAGCGCGAACCGACTCCGCAACTCTCTAACACATCTCAGGGTGTCATCCTGAGCGTAGCCTCTCTCCGTCTCATCGCGAGAGACTACGTCGAAGGATCTTCGGTTCCCCCAATCCTGCAGAGTCTGTCAAGTGCTTGCTGACCCTAAATCCAATGCCATCAGTCAACTAAATCTGCCGAATGGATCTACCCAATCCGCTATCCTGAGAATAGAACTCAAAAGAGAAATGCCCCTTCCTGTAAGGAGCATTTCTCTTTTTTTTTCAAGATTTTGCGGCTAAGTAGAGCGATATCAAGACTTTAGAAGTTTAGTCCCAAGCTAAATCTTTTATTTTGAATATTTTGCATGAAACTTTACCGGGGGGGACTACTGCAGGATCGGTATGCCTGCCAACTCGCCCGCGATCCTCGCCTTCCACTCCGCTGGTCCAGTCTGGTGGACGCTGACGCCCTTCGAGTCCACCGCAACCGTCACCGGCATATCGACCACCTCGAACTCATAGATCGCCTCCATGCCGAGGTCACCAAAGGCCAGCAATTTGGAACTCCTGATCGCCTTCGAGACCAGGTACGCCGCCCCACCGACCGCCATCAGGTACACGGCGTCGAACTCTTCGATGGCGTCGATTGCGACCTGCCCGCGCTCGGCCTTGCCGACCATTCCCAGCAGGCCGGTCTGCTCCAGCATCTGCCGGGTGAACTTGTCCATTCGGGTGGCCGTCGTCGGACCCGCCGGGCCGACTGCCTCGTCGCGGACCGCGTCGACCGGGCCGACGTAGTAGATAAACCGGTTGGTGAAGTCCACCGGAAGCTTCTCCCCGCGGTTCAGCATGTCAGTCAGGCGCTTATGCGCGGCGTCGCGGCCCGTCAGCAGCTTGCCGTTCAGCAGCAGAACCTCGCCTGGCTTCCACGTCTTCACCTCTTCGCGGGTGACTGTGTTCAGGTCCACGCGCCGCGCCTTTGAAGCGTCGTAGGTCAGCTCCGGCCACGTCTCGAGCTTCGGAGCCTCGAGCGCCACGGGTCCGGAGCCGTCCAGGTGGAAGTGCGCATGCCGCGTCGCCGCGCAGTTCGGAATCATCGCGACCGGCAGATTGGCCGCATGCGTCGGGTAGTCCTTGATCTTGATATCGAGCACGGTCGTCAGGCCGCCCAGACCCTGCGCTCCAATACCAAGCTGGTTGATCCTGTTGTAAAGCTCGATCCGCAACTCCTCGATCTTGTTCTGCGGCCCGCGCGCGATCAGCTCCTGCATATCGATCGGGTCCATCAGGGACTCCTTCGCCATGACCATCGCCTTCTCGGCCGTTCCGCCGATCCCGATGCCCAGCATTCCGGGCGGACACCATCCTGCGCCCATCGTCGGAACCGTCTTGACCACCCAGTCCACGATTGAGTCCGACGGATTCAGCATGACGAACTTCGACTTCGCCTCGGAGCCGCCGCCTTTGGCCGCGACCGTCACGTCCACCTCCCCGCCCTCGACCATCTCGACCGAGACGACGGCCGGGGTGTTGTCGCCGGTGTTCTTCCGCGAAAAAGCAGGATCGGCCAGGATGCTGGCTCGCAGCTTATTATCCGGAAGCAGGTAAGCGCGGCGCACGCCCTCATCGACCATCTGCTGCACGGTCTTGAGCGGCTGGCCGTCGTTGTCCCAGCGCGCCTCCATCCCGACCTTCACGAACGCGGTCACGATGCCGGTGTCCTGGCAGACGGGGCGGTGGCCCTCGGCGCACATGCGCGAGTTGATCAGGATCTGCGCCATCGCATCCTTGGCTGCAGGCGACTTTTCCAACTCCCAGGCGCGGGTCAGGTTGGTGATGAAGTCCTCAGGGTGGTAGTAGCTGATGTACTGAAGGGCGTCGGCGACAGACTGGATGAAATCGGATTGCTTGATGGTGGCCATGGCACCATCATTCTAGGTGCTGCGAAGTACGGTTGTCGTGGCAGACAGGATTGATGCGCGGTTATCGAATGATAAGCGTACGGTGGATCTATATTATTGATTATTCAAACAGGTCGGAATACAGGCTCTCTAACTCGTGTAGATGATTACGAGTGAGGTCTTGTTTGCAGCTAGAAAGAATTTGAGGCTGTATTGTGCCTCCATAAGAGCCATCTGCAACAGTTCGGCATTGCTCTTCCCGATATTGAAGCCACAGCCTCTCTGATCTCCTGAACGCTTCCCCTCTGTTCGGACGGTTCGATACATCTGGATCGTCAGGATCTCGGAGTCTCAGAAGATATGTAATTGCCCTTTTGTAAGTTATGTAGTTCTTATCAGTGGTCTGAAACTCGTCCGTAGCACAGGTTCTTTTGTCCGCAGCACTTAAAGCTTTTTCGCAGTACGGAGCTTTCTCGTGTGCATTCTCGGCTTGCAAAGATTTGACGCCAACTGTCTGAATGGCGGCTCGCTTGGTCTCGTACGTCGAGGAAGCCGTCGAGCCTTTTTCTTGCGGTGCGGCGTAGACCGTTACAAGTAGGAGAATACAAACAGGAAAAGCCTGAATGGTGCCTCTCATGGGATCACCCTATCATCAGATGGTAAGCAGGAGTGATCGATGGCAAAACATAGGACGGAAAGTGATTCTCTTGGGAAAGTCGAAGTTCCAGCCCAAGCCCTCTATGGAGCCCAGACCTCCCGCGCGGTAGCCAACTTTCCCATCAGCGGGCTGAAGGCAAACCCCTTCCTCATCCGGGCGCTTGCGATGATCAAACTTGCCGCAGCGGAGGCGAACGCGGAGCTTGGCCTGATTACGGAAGAGCAGGGAAGAGCCATCGCTCAGGCCGCACAGGAGGTGGTCGATGGCAAGCACCACGAGCACTTCGTCGTCGATGTCTTCCAGGCCGGAGCCGGAGTAAGCCTGCACATGAACACCAATGAAGTGCTGGCCAATCGTGCTAACCAGATCCTCGGGGAGCCACTGGGAAGCTATAAGAAGGTTCACCCGAACGACCATGTGAACTACGGGCAGTCGACCAATGATGTCTTCCCGACGGCGATGCGGCTGAGCGCGCTGCTTGCGCTCGAAGAGCTTTACCCGGTTCTGGATTCGCTGACCGGTGCATTCTCCGCGAAGACAGAGGAGTTCAAGGACATCCTGAAGGCCGGGCGCACCCACATGCAGGATGCTGTGCCGATCACCCTGGGGCAGGAGTT
>DASTSJ010000405.1:0-3473 GCA_035760765.1 Edaphobacter sp.
CGTGATCCGCGCAGAGCTTGCGAAAATCAGTTGCGGAGCGATGCATAACTCAATTCTACACCAGAACGATAATAGTTATCGTTCGATAGAGTTAGTCATTCGCCACCTTCTGTCTTCCGCATCCTCACCCGCGGCTGCTCGCTGCAACTCCCTCATCTACCTGCCTGTTCGCCCCTTCCCTGATCGAGGGCTGCTATCCTTAGCAGGGAAATTTCAGAGGAGACGCAACGAAACATGATTGATCTCAAAGGCAAAGTCGCCGTCATCTTCGGACTCGCCAACAAGCGCAGCATCGCCTGGGGAATCGCCCAGAAGCTCGCAGACGCCGGAGCCACACTCGCTATCTGCTACCAGACCGAGCGCCTGCAGCGCGATGCCGACGAGCTTGCCGCCTCACTGCCCGACGCCCGCACCTTTCAGTGCGATCTGGCCGTTGATGCGGAGATTGACTCACTCTTCGCAACCCTGAAAGAGACCTACGGCAAGCTCAACATCCTGGTACATGCCGTAGCCTTCGCACCGGCCGACGAGATCAAGAACGACTTCCTTTTCACAAGCCGCGAGGGCTTCCGCATCGCCCACGATGTCAGCTCCTACACCCTGATCGCCGTCGCGCGCGCCGCTGCCCCTCTCATGACCGAGGGCGGTTCCATCATGACGCTTACCTACTACGGCTCAACCAAGGTCTTCCCCAACTACAACGTCATGGGCCTGGCTAAGGCGTCGCTCGAGGCGTGCGTGCGCTATCTCGCCGCATCTCTGGGTTCGAAAAACATTCGCGTCAACGCCATCTCCGCCGGCCCCATCAAGACGCTGGCCGCACGTGGCATCGGAGACTTCACCAAGATCCTAACCGCGGTCGAAGAGCGTGCTCCGCTCCATCGCAACGTCGATCAGCTCGAGGTAGGCAACGCAGCCCTCTTTCTCGCCAGCGATCTCTCCAGCGGAATCACCGGCGAGATCACCTACGTCGACGCCGGGTACAACATCACGGGCCTTTAGTAAAAGTGCACACTGCGCGGCTATGCTGACAGGACCCTGTCAGCATAGCCGTTGTACTTTCGCAGATGTTTCTGAATTTCAACCATCGCACTCCCCAACTAAAAGGAAAATCGCATGACGATCGCAGAACAGTTACTGCAGGACTTCGACGCTGAGATCTCCAACACCCGTCGTACGCTCGAGCGCGTTCCCGAGGGCAAGAACACCTGGAAGTGCCACGAGAAGTCCATGGAGCTAGGCAAGCTGGCGATGCACTGCGCCACGTTGCCGCTCTTCGGTTCCTACATCATCCTCGATGACGGGATGGACATGGCACAACCCAAGCGGCCTCGCACAGCCCTCGAGTTCACCACCCGCGAAGCCGCCCTAAAGCAGCTCGATGAAGCTGCCAAAGCCTGCCGCGATGCTATTGCTGCAGCTTCGGACGAGACGCTCTCCGCACCTTGGAAGTTCACTTTTGGCGACCAGCTCATCTCCAACATGCCGCGCTCTACGACCTTCCGCATGATGTGCTTCAATCACATGATTCATCACACGGCGCAACTCGGTGTCTACCTTCGCCTCAATGACATCCCCGTCCCTGCACTCTACGGCCCCTCGGCCGATGAGCAGTGGTCGCCCCGGTAAGGATTCCCCGACTTGCGATAAGCGCCGATCTCTCCTAAAGAGTTCGGCGCCCCCACTTTATCCAGCCTTTTCAGTAAGCTCCGCCCACCGAGCATACAGCGCATCCACCTCAGCCTGCGCCGCTTCCATCTCGGCCAAAGCTTCGGTCAGCATCGCTGCATCCACCGCAACCTCCGGATCGCTAACGCGAGTCTTTGCCGCATCCAGACGGGCATCCGCAGCCTCGACGCGCTCCTCGATGCCCGCAAACTCGCGCGCCTCCAGGTACGAGAGCTTCTTCCTGGCCCGGGCAGCCGTCGGCTCCGCAGCAGCACTCTTCTCCGGCTTTATCTCCCGCTCGGCCCGCGGCGCCGTCTGTTCCAGAAACCACTGCTCCCACTGCGGATAATCCGCGAAGACCGCAGCACTTCCCTTCCCATCCAGACCCAGCACCGTCGTGGAGACGCGATCGAGCATGTAGCGATCGTGCGTCACCAACACCAGAGCCCCGGTGTACTCCAGCAGGCTCTCTTCCAGCACCTCAAGCGTAGCGATATCCAGGTCGTTCGTCGGCTCGTCCAGCAGCAGAAGATCCGCGGGCTCGAGCATCAGCCGTGCAATCAGCACACGCGCCCGCTCTCCCCCGCTCAGCCGTTCCACAGGCTGGTTCAACTGCTCGCCCGTGAATAGAAACTTCTGCGCATAGCTGGCCACATGCACCACACGGCCCTGGTAGACCACGGAGTCCGAATCCGGCGCAAGCGCACGCCGTAGCGTCACGCCTTCAGGAAGCTCACGGGTCTGGCTGAAGTAAACAATGCGCAGCGAACCCGCCTTCCTGACCTCACCAGCCGCGGGGGAAAGTTCGTCCTTCAGCAACCGCAGGATCGTCGTCTTACCGCTTCCGTTCGGGCCCACCAGGCCCACGCGCATGCCGTTGGTGATCAGAAAGCTCAGATGCTCCACGATCTTCTTACCACCCAGCTCAATCGTGACATCGTTCAGCTCCACCAGCCGCTTCGTCTGGCGATCGGTTGACTCAAAACCCACAGTAACCGCGGAGCTCTGATTGCGTGACGAGACCTCCTTCAACTGTCCTATCAGTTGATGAGCATTGTCGATCCGCGCCTTCGCCTTCGTCGCCCGGGCCTTCGGTCCACGCCGAAGCCACTCCACCTCTGTCCGAACACGGTTACGCAGCGATTCCTCAAGACGCGATTGCGACTCCAGATATGCCTGTCTGGCCTCAATAAACTTCGAGTACGTTCCGTCCACTCGCAGCAGACCATCGGAATAGATGCGGTTCAGCTCGACGATCTCCGTCGCCACATTCTCCAGAAAGTAGCGATCGTGCGTGATGATCACGGAGGCAAATTCGCCCTGATTCAGCAGTTCCTCCAGCCACGTAATTCCTGCAAGATCCAGATGGTTCGTCGGCTCGTCCAGCAGCAGCACGTCTGGAGCTGAAACGATGGCCTCTGCAATCGCCAACCGCTTGCGCCACCCTCCGCTCAACGTAGATGCTTCAACAGTGACATCAGGCAGCCCAATCCGCCCGCTCGTTTCGCGCAGCTTGCCTTCTCTCTCTCCCTCAGCCACATGGCCAACGGTGAGGGCTGCTTCAAGCACCTCACGCACTGTCTTCCCGGGCGCAAAGGTCGACTCCTGCCGCACATATCCAATACGTGCCTTCTTGCGGGCCGCAAGATCTCCCGCGTCTGCATCCTCTTCCCCGGCAAGGATCTTCAGCAGCGTGCTTTTGCCGGCTCCATTGGGACCAATCAGGCCGATGCGGTCCCCGTCAGAGACCGTAAAAGCTAAATCGCGAAACAGCGGGGTAGCGCCAAAGCTCTTCGACAGGCCCT
>DASTSJ010000406.1:0-10581 GCA_035760765.1 Edaphobacter sp.
AGCGTCGCAAGCTGGCCGATGGGTTCCTGGTCGAGCGGTATGCGGTGGATGTGATCGGTCTATGTGCCAGATGCCAGCAGGCGGAGACCTGATCGAAGTCGGCTTTGAAGAGCGATAGCTAGGATGGTGGCCGCGCTTTTGAACACCGCCTGGTGACCTGACAAGAACTGCTATGCGCCGGAAAAATCTGCCCCTCGAGGGAGCGGGCTAGCGCATTCTTTAACGCTAAGTTGTTCTATATCAACATCTTACCGCTTTACAAGCTGAGGCGGGATCGCTAGAATAAGACATGCGGCTTAAACGCGATTTTCGATGTCGCGAACCGGAAAAATTTTTTGATAACCACCAACCCTGAGAGGAGTTACTGTACATGCTGCAGATTGGAGAAAAGTTCCCCGATTTCGAGTTGACCGCCACTGTTTCGACCGAGAAGGACGAGGCGAAGGCCTTCAAGACGATCACGGGCGACACGTATGCAGGGAAGTGGAAGCTTTACTTCTTCTGGCCCAAGGACTTCACGTTTGTCTGTCCCACGGAGATTGCGGCGTTCGGAAAGCTCAACAGCGAGTTTGCCGATCGTGACTGTCAGATTCTTGGCGCGAGCACAGATAACGAGTACGTGCACGCGGCGTGGCGTACGCATCATGCTGACCTGAAGGACCTGCCGTTCCCCATGCTGTCGGATATCAAGCGCGATCTCTCCGGCCAGTTGGGAATTCTGGATGAGAAGGCGGGCGTGGCGCAGCGCGCGACGTTCCTGGTGGATCCCGACAACGTCATCCGCTTCATCTATGTGACGGATCTTTCGGTAGGTCGCAATCCGCAGGAGGTTCTGCGCGTACTGGATGCGCTTCAGACTGATGAGCTCTGCCCCTGCAACTGGCAGAAGGGCGAAGCAACCATCAGCTAGTTTCGTGACTGCTCGACGGCGGCGCGGACGCAGCAGCGTCTGCGCCGTTTTTACCGAAGAAGGAGACAAAGAAGATGACGATGGAAGAACTGATTGGTGGACTGCCGGCGTATGCGAAGGACATGAGGCTGAACTACTCCTCGCTGGTGAAGCAGAACACGGAGCTGACGGCACAGCAGTTGTGGGGAAGTGTCGTGGCTGCTGCGATTGCGACCCGGAATCCGGAGCTGACGGCGGCCTCCCTTGCTGAGGCTGAGGCTGCTGGATTGAGCCCGCAGGTACTGGACGCGGTGAAGGCTGCTGCTGCCATTATGGGTATGAACAACATCTACTATCGTTTCCATCACCTGACATCGAATGAGAAGTACGCGACGCTTCCGGCGCGGCTGCGCATGAACGCGTTGCGCGGGCATGGAGTGGACGCTATCGATTTCGAGCTGTGGTGCCTGGTCGTAAGCGCGGTCAACGCCTGTGAGAAGTGCGTGGACTCGCACGAGCGCGTTCTGCGTGAGAAGGGCGCAACCGAAGAGTTGGTGAATGCGGCGATTCGTGTGACTGCTGTGATCCACGCGATCGGCGTGGTGCTGGATTCAGAGAAGGCGGCGCCTAGCCCGGTCTCGGCGATAGCGTAAAGCAGATTCGTTGATAAACATGAAAGGCGCGGAATGATTCCGCGCCTTTCATGTTTTTGAGTTTACTGCCGGGTCTCGGGAGGATTGAGCTTCGGGTTCTGGCCGGGGTTCCACTGCGGCTTGAAGTCGGAGTTGGCCAGCCATCGGATAGGGGCGACCATGGACTGGATGGCGCGGGTCATATGACCAAAGTCGATCGTTCGGATCTCGTCGGAGGTCTGATGATAGTCATGATGAAGGCCAAAGCTGGAGACGGTGTGGGCGATGATCCCCTGTCGAGCGAGCGCGTAGTTGTCGGAGCGCTGGAAGAACAGCTGCTTGGGATGAGGATCGTTGACCAAATTGGCTCCATGACGCGCCAGTTCGGGGCCAAGATCGGATCGCGAGTAACCTGTCAGCCAAAGCGTCCCTGGCGGCACGGAGGGATCGGGGCGCCCAATCATCTCGAACTCCAGGTTGGCGACGATCTGCGAGAGCGGCACGGGAGGATGCTCGAGGAAGGCGTGATCTCCGAACCCGCCAATCTCTTCTGAGCCGAAGAGCGCGAAGACGATTGTGCGCTCGGGGCGCTTGCCGGTAGCGAGCAGGTGCGCGAGTGTGAGGACGGCGGTGGTTCCAGAGGCATCATCATCCGCGCCATTGTAGATTTCGTCGCCCTTGCCTGCAGCAGCTACGCCGAGGTGGTCAAGGTGAGCCGTCAGTAGAATGGTCTCGTCGGCTTTGGATGAGCCACGAAGGATGCCAATGGCGTTCCACGTTTGGGTTCGTGGCGTCTTTTCAAACTTGGAGATGTACTTCTGAAGTCGCGGCGGTAGGGTGGCAGGAAGCCATGCCGTTTGGATGTAGCTGCCCTGGTCTCCTCCTGGCTCGAGTCCGAGGGCTTGAAACTGCGACGCGGCAAAGAGGGCGGCGAGATGTTCGTCGGGGGTGGCCGATCCTCGTCCCCGCAGAGCGTCAGATGCCAGGAAGTCCATATCAGCGTGCACCTCCCGCTCCAAGGACGGGGAGAGAGATGCCATTCTGGACGGCGAAGAGTCGAAGCAATGAGCTGTTCCGGCCCCGGCAACCACAAAAAGGCAAAGAAGTGCTGACAGAGGGCGCAGAAGAATCGGTCTTTGCGTGCACATGCCAGCGATTATAGATAAGGGTATGGTTGAAGAAGCGGCATGCAGACAGGCAAGACAGAGAGTATGCGAATAGTGCGGAACTTGAGGATCGTCAGAGGCTTGCTGCTTGCTGGAGGTTTGCTGTTGACCGGATGCGGAAAGTTCTTTGTGCCACCGGACAACAGCGGAGGCGGAACCACGACTCCCGCCCGTGTCTACGTGGCAAATGCCACGACCAGTACGGTTTCCGGATTCTCCATCGGAGATTCAAAGCTTACGGCGGTCCCGAACTCACCTGTGAGTCTGGGTTTCATTCCCGTTGATACTGTTGTTTCTCCCAATAACGCGTATCTCTATGTCGCTGGACCTGCTTCTATCAGCGTTTATGCCATCAATTCGGACGGTTCGCTGACGGCGAAGAACAATGGGGTAGTCATCTCGGTCGCTTCGCTGGATGTCTCCCCGGATGGAAAGTGGCTGTTCGGCCTGGACCTCGGTCAGAATCTCGTGGATGTCTTCCAGATTGACCCATCCTCAGGCGGCCTGACGCCGATCGCAAACCCGAATGCTTCCTATCCTGCCCTGACCGGAACAATCATTCCTCGGATGTTGAAGGTGTCTCCCAGGGGAGACCTGGTCTTCTGCGCTGTCGGTAATGGAGGCGAGCGCGTCTTCACGTTCGACACGACCAGCGGTGCCCTTACCTACTCTCAGGCACTGACCTTTAATAACTCGACCAGCAGTGCCAATGCGCTTGCCGTAGACAATTCGGGATCGTATCTGTACGTGGCGCGGAGCGGAACCGACGGAGGGATCGCTGTTTACTCGATTGGGGCGGGCGGAGCGTTGAACTCGATCGCCGGATCACCTTTCACCGCAGGGAATCGTCCCTTCTCCATCGTGCTGGATAAGGCGGGCAAGTACCTGTACGTTGGCGACCGGACAGACAGCACGGTATTGGCCTACGCGATCGGCACGGCATCTGCGCTGACGCCGGTTTCAGGTTCTCCGTTCAGCAGCGGCCAGCAGGTGATCTCTCTGGGCACGGAACCCACTGGCACCTATCTGCTGGCCGGAGCCAACAATGGAAATCCGGATCTGTCGATGTACAGTTTCGATGCTACGACGCCAGGGAAGCTGAAGCTGGCAACCTCGGTAGCCACGGATACTGACCCGGCAGGGGTGGTTGCCATCACAGTTACTCATTAGCGGGTGGGGTGCATGAGCCGGTAACAGGGGCCACTTTTGCGAACTATCCGTGGCCGGTACAAAGCATCTCGATACTATGGAAGAAGGTTTTGCCTTGCGGGGCGCTTGGAGTCTTCAGATCATCACACACCTTTTCTCACGGACGGGTGAGCGGCGGCAGAATTTCGCTCTTCGGTACCTGGCCCTGAGTGTCTTTCTTTCTGTCTGTCTTCTTGGCTGCTCGCGCTTGAGTCCAAAGCCCGCAGCAGAGTACGTCTATGTCACCTCCAAGCAGACCTACCTGCGCGATCGTGTCGCTGCGGTCTCGAATCGTACGGCAACGGTCGAAAACGGGGACAAACTGCAGGTCCTAGAGAAGAACCGCCGATTCCTGCACGTGAAAACGGCGAAGGGAGAGGAAGGCTGGCTGGATGACCGCGCCATTGCCACGCAACAGATCTACGACGAGTTCGAGGCGCTGAAGCGCGATCATGGCAAGGATCCGGTCGTGGCGACTGGAGTCGTACGCGACGATGTTTACCTCCACACGAAACCGGGCCGCGAGACGGATCGGCTCTTTCGTCTTGCAGAAGGGGACAAGCTGAAACTGCTTCGTCGCGCCAGCGTCCCGAAGCCTGTACCGCCCGGCCAGCGCCTGGCTCGGCCTTCAACGGCGCAGAAGGCCGAGGCTGAGGCAGCCGACCAGGGGCCGCCGCCACCGGTGATGGAAGACTGGTGGCTGGTTGAGGATGCAAAGGGGCGAACGGGTTGGCTCTACAGTCGCATGATGGACGTCGATGTTCCGGATGCGATTATGCGGTACTCCGAAGGTCAGCGGGTGGTGGGAGCCTATGTGCTTACCCGGGTGAATGATCCGGAGGCCCCGCAGGACGACAAGAATGTTCCGGTTTATGTGACTGTCCTGAGTCCGTATACGGCAGGCCTGCCGTACGACTTCAACCAGGTGCGAGTCTTCGTCTGGAACCTGAAGAAGCATCGCTACGAGACAGGGTTCCGCGAACGCAACATCGAGGGCTTTCTGCCGGTAGAGGTTTCGATGGCGAAAGATCCGTATGGAAAGGCGCCAGCATCAATGGCTGAGGCGCCGACGTTCAGCTATCGCGTGCTCGCCGCCGATGCCCCGCCAGTCATCCCGGATCCTGTCACAGGTACGATTACACCCACCAAGACGAATCTGAAGACGTATCGGCTGGAGGGTAATCTTGTGCGTCGCGTGATCGCCCCAGGGACAACTCCGCCGGATGACTTCCATCCAGAACCGGTCAAGGAAAAAAAGAAGAGCGCGAAGACAGCCGCAGCGCCAAGGCGTAAGCACCGACGCTGAGTCGCGGTTTTCAGCGCTGCAGTCTCAGTTAGGCGTAGAAGGCGCGAATTGCATCGACCACTATCTCCTGCTCGTCCGCCCGAAGCTCCGGAAACATCGGTAAGGCGAGAACTTCTTTTGCCGCTTGCTCGCTGACGGGAAAGTCGCCGGATTTGTAGCCCAGGTCCGCAAGGCTTGTCTGGAGGTGGAGGGGCAGGGGGTAGTAGACTTCGCTGCCGATCTGGCGTTCAGCCAGGAATTGGCGAAGATCATCGCGGCGCGGCGCTCGAATCACGTACTGGTGAAAGACATGCGTCGCTCGCGGATCCGTCCATGGCAGGACAATACCTTCCTTCGTAGTAGCCGCCGAGAGACCGGCTCGCTGAAACAACGCGTCATACCCCGCTGCGAGCTGGCGTCTCTGTTCATTCCACAAGGGAAGGTAGCGCAGTTTGACCTCGAGCACGGCGGCTTGCAGGGAGTCGAGGCGTGAGTTCCAGCCGATCTCGTCGTGATAGTAGCGGCGGCGCATGCCGTGGGTTCTCAGCATGGTTGCGCGTTCCGCGAGTTTTTCGGAATGTGTGGTGATCAGCCCCGCTTCGCCGAAGGCGCTGAGATTCTTGGTCGGATAAAAGCTGAAAGCAGCCATATCGCCCAGACTGCCAGCGGGCTTGCCCTGCCAGGCAGCACCGAACGCCTGTGCTGCGTCTTCGATCAGCATGAATCCATATCTCTGCTGAAGGTCGGGGAAGGCGTCCCAGTCTGCACACTGGCCATAGAGATGCACCGGCAGGACGGCCCGGATTTTGGCGTCGGGCTGGGAGCGGATCGCCTCTTTGACAGCCTCCGGTGAGAGGTTGAAGGTGCGCGGATCAATATCTGCCAGCACCGGGCGGCATCCGCAGCGGACGATGGAACTGACTGAGGCAAAGAAGCTGAAGGGCGTGGTGATTACCGCATCGCCGGGGCCAAGGCCCGCGGCTGCCAGACTGAGCCAGAGAGCGTCTGTGCCGCTGCCGCAGCCAATTGCGTGGGGCACGTTGCAGGCTTTTGCAGCGGCGCGCTCGAAGGATTCGACCGCCGGCCCGAGGATAAACTTTTGGGATTCACAAACCTGCTCGATGGCCGAAAGAACTTCGTCGCGAATGGAAGCATACTGTCGGGCGAAGTCCAGCATCGGAACGGTCTGAAGCGCTTGAGGTGGCACTCCCTGATGGTAATTCCTTCTTCTTCAGCGGAAGAGTCCTCCAGCAACTTTGTTGCGTCTAACAGGTGAGGCGCTTCGACCCGGGGTGTGCCGCGAGTTGAAAATTGCGGTGGATGCTCGTATTGTTGAACCTCTTGGCTTCATTGTTCAGCTGAGCGCTGTAAGTGCGCCCATCTGAGGGGCTTGAAGTTTATTGGCAATTTTTAACTTTTTGGAAAACTTACAGCTAAGGAGATCGGCACCATGGACTCAAAGCCGGCACAGAACATTCAGGACACCTTCCTCAACACTGTCCGTAAGGACAAGAGCCCGATCACAATCTATCTTGTGAGTGGCGTAAAGCTGACTGGAAAGATCCGCTCATTCGACAAGTATTCGGTTCTGCTCGAAAACAACAGCCAGGAACAGTTGATCTTCAAGCATGCGATTTCGACCGTAGTCAGCGGGCGCATGGGCGGCGGCCATGGAGAACCGAAGGGCGATCTTCGGGCTTCCTCTTCACCGCAGTCAGCTTCTCAGAGCGCTTCTGTTTCGCCCACATCTTCCAACGTTTCTGAGGTCGCAGGCGCCTCGTCTACGCGTTGAGATCTTCCTGCCGACGGTCCTCAAGGGTTTCCACCAGGAATCTTAACGAGGTCCCGGAATGATTCAAGTGAATCCATCAAAAGCGAACATTGCCGAATCTGCCTTTGCACGAGATCAAAGGGCAGATTCGGCGTCGCCTGTGTTGAGGGCTGGGAGCCCCGAGCGTGCGGTTCTCGTAGCGGTTTCATTTACAGAATCGCGGCGACGACTCACTGCCACGGCAAATCTGGCCCGAAAGGCAGCAGCGCTCCACGCCGAAGCGGAGTCATCGCGTCAACCCGTCTCAGAAGAGAGATCGGTCGATAAGCCGACTCGAACCCTGGAGGAGAGCGCAGATCTCGACTTCGATGCCTCCCTTGCAGAGTTTCAGGAGCTGACACGAAGCGCCGGAGCAGAGATTGCCGCCACCTTAATCCAAAGACGGGCGCGGCCAGACCCTGCCACGTTGGTCGGTCGCGGAAAGCTGGACGAGATTGCCGGCGTCGTCGCTTCTGTCAACGCCGATCTGGTCTTGTTCGACCATGATCTGACGCCGTCTCAGATGCGCAACCTTGAGGCTCGTCTGGAGATAAGAGTGATCGACCGGACGCAGCTGATCCTCGACATCTTCGCCCGACATGCACGAACCCGCGAGGGCCAGTTGCAGGTGGAGCTGGCGCAGCTTGAATATCAGTTGCCTCGCTTGGCCGGCAGAGGCAAGAGCATGAGCCAGCTTGGCGGCGGGATCGGCACGCGTGGTCCCGGTGAAACGCAGTTGGAAACAGATCGGCGCAAGATTGGCCTTCGTATCCACCACGTCAAACAGCAGCTCGAAGCAGTCCGGCGCATCCGCCGACAACAGCGCCAGCGTCGTGAGGCTGTTCCGGTGCCGGTCGTTGCCCTGGTTGGCTACACCAACGCTGGCAAGAGCACGCTCTTCAACGCTCTGACGGAAGCCGGTGTGCTTGAATCCTCACGGATGTTCGCCACCCTGGATCCGAAGCTGAAGCAGCTGCAGCTGCCTTCCCGGCGCAAGATCCTGCTTTCCGATACCGTCGGCTTTATCCGCAATCTCCCCCATACCCTGGTGACAAGTTTCCGGGCCACGCTCGAAGAGGTGGAGCGGGCGGAGCTGTTGCTCCATGTCCGGGATGCGTCCAGCCCCATGCTGGAAGAGCAGAAGGCCGAAGTACAGAAGGTCCTTGCCGAGCTGGAGGTCAGCGGCAAGCCGGTGATTGAAGTCATGAATAAGGTCGACCTGCTTAGGGACGATGAGGCTGTCATGCCCTCAGGGACGCGGCAGGTCTGGGTATCGGCGCTGACCGGTGAAGGGATCACAGAGTTGTTACGAGCGATCGACGATGGCCTGGTAGTTGATCCGGTCCTGGAAGTGGCTTTCCGTATCCCGCAGTCAGAAGGGGGCATACTTGCCGCGCTCGAAGCAGGTTCCGTTATCCGGGAAAAGCAATTCGAGGGCGATCACGTGTGTCTGACCGCAAGAGGACCTTCATCCCTGTTGAACCGGTACCGCCGTTACTGCAGGCTTCCGAAACGGACTGCGGACCCTGAATCCGCCCTTAACTAGCATAGGCCGCCTGGCGGGGAGCGGAGGTGGTGTCCCCTGCCACGCGACCTATGTGACCCAGAGAATAGGGTCCGGGTGGTGTCCTTATTTTACGATTTCCTAAGGGGAAGGGCAAAGGGAATTGAAGACGTCCTGAGGCGCTCCGTTTTTCGCCCACCTGTGCGTTTATCGCAGAAATCAGGTTTGACACTGCTCCAAATGCTTTGCTAAAACTAGGTGTACCGCAATCTGCACAACAGGCCCAAACCTGTAACGCTTCGAACTATTTATGTTTGCCGGAAAGGCTCATTAAAAGACTCTCGGAGCGATCGCAGTCGAAACCCCTACATGGATCAGATACTCAACGAACTCGGTGGACTTGTGCTCGGCTCTGTGCCGACGATGGTCCTCTTCATCCTTCTGGTAATTGCGTATGGGCTGCTGGTGCGCCGGCCTCTCGATCGCATCCTGTCAGAGCGTCACGCCCGCACTGCCGGAGCAATGGAGCAGGCCAAGGGCGCGATTGCCGCAGCTGAAGCGGAGACGGGCGCCTACGAAGAGAAGCTTCGACGCGCTAAAGCTGAGCTGTTCGAGGCGCGTGAGCGTCGTCTGAAGCAGTGGGCAGCTGAACGCGAGTCCGCGCTTGAGCAGGTCCGTCAGGCGGCTCAGCAGCGCGTCAGCTCGGCCCGGCAGGGGATTGAGCAGAGCGTCGCCGAGGCCAGAACTCAAATTGAGGTTGCAAGCTCTGACCTCGGTGCCCGGGTGCTTTCGGCTGTGCTTCCCGCCAACGTCGGCGTCGCGGAGGTTGCGCGATGAAGCTGTTCCGGTTTGGAAAGGCTCTGATTCCGGCTGCGGCTCTGGCTCTGTTGCTTGTCTCTGGGACTCCACACTTGCGTGCGCAGGAAGCGGCGCCCGTCGCCGCCTCGCAGAGTGGAATTGATGCTGCGCCCGCGAAGCGCGAGACCGAGAAGCAGGAAGAGCATAGCGATGAAGAGGCGTTCCGCCACTCCGCTGCGGTGAAGGCTCTGGGCGCGAAGTTTGGTCTCGACGCCGAGCAGGCTGCGACGGCCTTCAGCGTTGTCAACTTCGCGGTGCTCGCGATTGCCGTTCTGTGGTTTCTGTTCAAGGCTCTTCCCAAGACCTTCCGTAACCGCAATGCTGCGCTAGAAAAGCATTTGGTGGAAGCTCGTGCGGCGAGTGCGGAGGCCAGCAGCCGGCTCGGAAGCGTAGAAGCGCGGTTGAGCAAGCTGGATGAGCAGATCGCTACTATGCGCGCTCAGGCAGAGAAGGATGCCCAGCTCGAGGAGCAGCGCATGAAGGCCTCGGTTGAAGAGGAGAAGCAAAAGATTCTCGAAGCGGCAGATCTTGAGATCTCGGCTGCGACCGCACACGCGCGTCGGCAGATCCAGCAGTATGCCGCCGATCTGGCGATCGATCAGGCTGCGAAGAAGCTGGTCGTTTCGCAGGAGACCGATCGACTTCTCGTGCAGGAGTTCGCGCGCAGGCTGGGAGCTGATGCTGAGGGAGGGCGTAACTAATGTCTGTCGTCGCTCTTCGTTACGCGCATGCGTTTGCTTCCGTCGTGTCATCGCAAAAGCTCGATCCGAGCGCTGTTCAGCAGCAGCTCAATGATTTCCGCGCTACCTTCCAAGGCAGCAGGGAGCTGCGCGAGGTTCTCGCTGATCCTGCGATTCCGAAGGACCAGAAGCTCAAGGTGCTGGACGCGATTGCGCAAAAGATTGGTATGGTTCCTCAGGTCCGAAATTTCATTGCCGTGATCATGGATCATGACCGGCTTGGCGACCTGGGAGAGATTCTGGATGAATACGCGGTTATCGCTGATGAGAATGCAGGCCTGTCCGAGGCGGAGATCGTCAGTGCTCATGTTCTCAATGATGAGGACAGGGCCCAGCTCGAGTCTCAGGTCTCGAAGCTGGCTGGTGGCAGGATTCGGGCGACCTATCGGCAGGACCCATCGCTGTTGGGCGGTGCGGTGGTGCGGATTGGATCGACAGTGTATGACGGCTCGATTCGAGCGCAGCTCGACCGTTTGAAGCAGCAGTTGGTCGGCGCGCAGTGAGCTGGA
>DASTSJ010000407.1:0-21130 GCA_035760765.1 Edaphobacter sp.
GAATGACGGGCTGGTTTGTGGACTCCAGACAATAGATGCCGCCCGACCAAGATGGCCGGGCGTTCGCCTTTTACGGCGTAATCAGAGGCCGGGGCCTAAGCGATGCGGCGCTCGGCTGCCTTCTTTGAATCTGCTTCCAGCGTGGAGGGATGTTTCTCTTCGGAGTGCATCACCCAGAGAACGCCACCGACTATCTGTGCTGCGGCTATGGCTCGGGTGAGATTCGGGTGCTCTTCGAGCGATTGCATGAGGTTCTGCCAGGGCTTTGGGCCGTACTGCCATGCGCGCGAATCGCGCCGGGGGTGGATCAATCCCATCACGCCGTCGCCGATGATGGCCATTGCGGTGAAGTGCTTCCAGCGGCTGAAGTCGAATTGCATCGAGAGATTCTCCAATCGATTGATAAGACGCGGATGAGCCGTGCGCGTTTGCCCGCAAAAAATACATCACGGACAAACGGCAGCATACCGGCCCTACACATCACAAAGATCGACGGCCTGCCGCAGCGAGGTGAGCGGATCGCGCTTCGGCGTGAACTCATGAGCGACATATCCGGGAAAGTTGAGGTCAGCGATGGCTCTCATCAGCGCGGGATAGTAGATCTCCTGGGTGTCGTCGATCTCGGCGCGCCCCGGGACGCCGCCGGTATGGAAGTGACCGATGACGTCGATGTTTTCGCGGACGGTGGCGATCAGATCTCCTTCCATGATCTGCATGTGGTAGATGTCATAGAGCAGCTTGACGTGCGGCGAATTGACCTCGCGCATCACCTTGGCGCCCCACGCGGTGTGATCCGCCATGTAGTCCTTGTGATTGCGCTTGCTATTCAGCAGCTCCAGACAGATGGTGACGCCGTTGTCTTCTGCGATTTTCTTAACGCGATTCAGCCCGGCGATGGTGTTGCGCGCGCCTTCGTCGTCCGGCATGCCGCGACGGTTTCCGGAGAAGGTGATGACATTCACCACGCCTGCCTTCGCCGCAATGGGAATGTTTTTGCGGAAGGCATCTTCAATGGCGGCATGGTTTTCGGTGCGGTTAAGGGCGTCCGGAATGGAGCCTCCGCCACCGTAGCCCATGGCGCAGACCAGGCCATAGCGGCGAGGGACGTCCCAGTCCTCCATGGGCAACAGGTCGATTCCTTTAAGTCCCATGTCGGCGGAGACCTTGCAGAGCTGATCAAGGGTTAACTGCTTGTAGCACCAGCGAGAGACGGATTGCCGGATACGCCCTTTGCGCTGCACCGGCGAGGATGGCTGAGGGTTGTTTGTCTGTTGTGCCAGCGCCGACGTTCCTGTCAGAACGGCCGCCGCGATCCCGGATTTGAGAAACTTGCGTCTATTCTCCATACCGGCAACATAGTATAGGGAGCCGCGCACAGCGTACAGGAGCTAGAATCAAGAAGTCATGGTCTTTGTTCTGGACAACTACGACTCCTTTACCTACAACCTGGTGCAGTACATGGGCGAGCAGGGCGCCGAGATGGTGGTGAAGCGCAACGATGAGCTGACTCCGGAAGAGGTCGAGGCTCTGCGGCCGGACCGCATTCTGATCTCGCCCGGACCGTGCACACCGCAGGATGCAGGCATCAGCATGGACCTGATCCGGCACTTTTCCCGGCTGGAGCGGAGGGTCCCGATTCTGGGCGTGTGCCTGGGCCATCAGGCGATTGGCGCGGTCTTTGGGGGAGATGTGGTTCGTGCTCCGAAGTTGATGCATGGCAAGACGAGCGAGGTGCAGCACGATGGCAGGACGATCTTTGCGGGAATTCCCCCGACGATGACCTGCACTCGGTATCACTCGCTGATCGTAAGCACGAAGGGCCTGCCGGCGGAGCTGGAGATTTCGGCCAGGTCGACGGACGCGCTGACCGGCGAGGAGACCATTATGGGGCTGCGGCACCGTGATCTTCCGATTGAGGGCGTGCAGTTCCATCCGGAGAGCGTGCTGACGTCGCACGGCAAAGAGATTATTGCCAATTTTCTGAAGATGTAGGGAGAGCCAGGTGGCGGGTCGTCGGCGAATGGGTTTGGTTGGGCTGGCGCTTTTATTTGCCATCGCAAGGGCTCAGGCACAGCGATCGATCGGGTCAGTCGCGCCTGCGGATGCCACGGTCTCCGGTGATCTGGAGATTTCAAACGGACGAATTGAGTTGGTGGGAGCGTCGACCGTCACGGCGCGTGACCATACGGCGGAGGTCAAGCTTGCGCGGGGCGGAGCGATCCGGGTGTGCTCGACCAGCGGGCTGCATATAGCGGCCGGAAAGGGAGCCGTAGAGGCTCCGCTGATGCTGGCGCTCGATCGCGGTGCGGTGGAGATCGCGACGCGGGTGACCGTGAGCGATGTGGTGATGACTCCGGACCTGCGCTTCACGATGGGGTCAGCGGGAGCTGTGGACCTGCGGATGCGGGTGGCTCGGAATGGCGATACCTGCGTCGAGAATCGCGGAGCAGCGGCTCCGGTGCTGAAGGTGGCCGATCAGTTTGGAGAGGCGAGCTACGAGGTGAAGCCGGGGCAGCATGTGCTGTTCGAGCACGGCAGCTTGAAGGAAGTGGTGGACAACGAGAGCGAGCCGTGCGGATGTCCGGCGGCGCCTGTGGTCTCGGTCGCCGACGCCGGAGTGACAGGAGCCAGTGTGGCTGCTCCGGGGAGTGCCGTCGCGAGGACAGCGGCGGAGCAGCACCCCTTCCCCGCTGCTCAAAGCGCAGGGCTGGCCCCGCTGAGCGGTCCGCCGCAGACTCCGGCCGGTACGGTGCACGCGCAGGTTTCGACGACGCTGAGCTATGGCGCCGATGCTGGCGGGAATGCCGCTGCGAGCGACAGCGGTGAGGCGACTGCTGGGGGTCAGGCGGCTACTTCTGTAAGTGGCTCGGGCGAACAGGTCGCGAGCACTGCAGAACAGCCTGCGGAACCTTCACCGAAAACCGAGGTTGTGAGCACCGCAAAAGCGCCCCCTCCCCCACCTGCACCGCCGCCAAATGACTTATTCCATTCGATCGGGCGTTTTTTCAAGCATCTGTTCGGCCGCCACTAAGTCAGCTGCCCTGGAAGCCCTGCGATACAATGAAAGGGTTCGGGCGATTGACGCCAGGTGGCGGTTCCGCCGGACAAACTCTCAAAAAAGCTGAACTTCAGCCAAGATCAGAGGTCTTTCAATGTCGATTCCCGCAACGCAGATGCGACCGGGCATGATTATCAAGTTTAAGGACGACCTCCACCTCGTTTTTTCGGTGGAGCACCGTACGCCAGGCAATCTCCGCGCCTTCATTCAGGCCAAGCTGAGGAATATCCGTACGGGCGCGATGTTTGTGGAGCGCTTCCGCTCGCCTGACCCGATCGACCGCGTGGTGGTAGACGAAGTTAAGATGGAGTTCCTGTACAACGACGGGGACGACTACTATTTCATGGACATGGAGACCTTCGAGCAGACCCACCTGAAGCGCGAGACGCTGGGCGATGCGGTGGACTACCTGCTGCCCAACCTGACCATTGCGGTAAGCTTCCACGATGGAAAGCCGGTCGGTATCGAGCTGCCGAACGTGGTTGAGATGACCGTGGTTGAGACGGAGCCGGGCATCAAGTCGGCGACGGCCTCGTCGGTGACGAAGCCTGCGAAGCTCGAGACCGGGCTGGTGGTGCAGGTGCCTCCGTTCATCAACGAGGGTGAAAAGATTCGTGTGGATACGGCTGAAGGCGCGTACATGAGCCGCGCATAAGCTGCTTTTTTCGAGTGTGATGAAAGGAGCAGAGCAGATTCTCTGCTCCTTTTGCTTTGAGACGGTTCAGCTTGCGTGTGCTAGATCGCTCTGCGACACTGAAGGTTGATGGTTCGCTACTTCCTTGTAAAAGGCCGGGTGCAGGGGGTGGGATTTCGCTGGTTTGTGCACCGCGAAGCCGCCGAGCTTGGCCTGCGTGGGTGGGTTCGCAACACGGAGGCCGGTCACGTCGAGGTGGTTGCGTCCGGTGATCCAGAGATTCTGGCTGAGTTAAAGACGGCCCTCCGGAAGGGTTCTCGCGGGAGCCGCGTGGATGCGGTGATGGAGCAGGACCTTGAAGACAGCGAGGACGAACAACTGGGACCGTTTGTGATTGAAGGGGCCTGGTAGGAGACGAATGCAAAACGCTAGCCTGATTAACTGTGAGCCGTTGAAGGCTCTTGTGCGAACTGTACCGGACTTTCCAAAGCCGGGAATTCTGTTCTATGACATCACGACACTTCTGAAGGACAAGACCGGATTCGCGCAGCTGATTGACGCGTTTGCGGCCTACTACATCGGCAGAGATGTAGACCTGGTGCTGGGGATCGAGGCGCGTGGCTTTATCTTTGGACCGGCGCTCGCCTACCGACTGAATGCGGGGTTTGTCCCGGTGCGCAAGCCGAAGAAGCTGCCGGCGCAGACCGCCCGCGTGAGCTACGACCTGGAGTACGGCACGGACTCGCTGGAGATTCACCTCGATGCGATCAAGCCCGGACAGCGAGTGATCATCGTCGACGATTTGCTGGCCACCGGCGGTACGATGGCGGCGACTGTGCAGTTGGTCCGGCAGATGGGCGGAGAGATCGTCAGCCTGGGATTTGCCGTCGAGCTGGACTTTCTGAAAGGCCGCGAGAAGTTTACCGAGTACGACGTCTTCAGCCTTCTGCACTATAACGAGTAAAGAGAACGCCGGCGGAGATGGGGTGATCGCCGCCGGCATTGTGAGCGACTTTTTGTGCGCGATGTGACCTTTCTGAGCCGACATCGCGTTGGAACGTAATTCTTCCCTGAAAGAACACTGGAGAAAAGCACGATGATTGCAACCAATGGTTACGCCGCCCAGGCAGCAACAACTCCGCTGGAGCCCTTTGCTTATGAACACCGCGAGCCCGGCGAAAAAGACGTCCTGATCGACGTTGATTTCTGCGGGATCTGTCACTCCGATATCCACCAGGCTCGGAACGAGTGGAACAACGCGCTGTACCCGATGGTCCCTGGCCACGAGATTATCGGCAAGGTCGCCCGCGTGGGCGCGAAGGTCACGAAATTCAAGGTCGGCGACCTGGTTGGCGTCGGCTGCATGGTCGACTCCTGCCGTGAGTGTGCCTCCTGCAAGGAGAGCGAGCAGCAGTACTGCGAGCGTGGAGAGACGGTCTTCACCTACAACTCGCGCGGTAAGGACGGAAACCTGACCTTCGGCGGCTACGGCAACCACGTTGTGGTCGACGAGGACTTCGTCCTGTCTGTCCCGACGAACCTGGATCCGGCGGCGGCTGCCCCGCTGCTGTGCGCTGGCATCACGACGTACTCGCCCCTGAAGCACTGGGGTGCTGGACCGGGCAAGAAGGTCGGCATCGTCGGCCTGGGCGGACTGGGCCACATGGGCCTGAAGTTCTCGCACGCCTTCGGAGCCAAGACGGTGCTGTTCACCACCTCGGCCTCGAAGATTGAGGATGCGAAGAAGCTGGGCGCGGACGAGGTCATCCTGACCCGCGAGGAGGGTTGGGCAGAGAAGCATGCGGGAACGTTCGACTTCATCCTGGATTGCGTCTCGGCCGATCACGACATCAACACGTACCTTTCGCTGCTGAAACGGGACGGTACGCTGTGCCTGGTGGGTGCTCCTGAGAATCCGCTGGCAGTCACAGCGTTCGCGATCCTGGGACGGAAGAACTTCTCCGGCTCCATGATCGGCGGCATCCGCGAGACGCAGGAGATGCTGGACTTCTGCGGCAAGCACAACATCGTCTCGGATATCGAGATGACGAGCTTCGATAAGGTGAACGAGGCCTGGGAGCGCGTGCTGAAGAGCGATGTGAAGTACCGCTTCGTTCTGGACCTGAAGACGCTGTAAGGAGCAGGAACGGCTAGGGCTGTAACGTCGGGCTCGGGGATGCGGAGGTGATCCGCAGATGCTCCCCGGGCCCGATGTAGTTTTTGCGGCGGAACCAGTCTTCCATTTTGCTCTGGAGCAGGTCGAGCGGCACGCGGTAGCCGGCCTCCATCAGGCCATCTGCGATAGGCAGGGTATCGTCAAAGATCGCGTCGTTGGTGAAGTTGCGCATCGCAAAGCTGTCGATCCATCGCACCGGGCACGGGTGCGTCCGGCCTTCTGTATCCACGCGGTCGATCTGAAACCTGAGAGCAAACATGGCGCGTTGGTCCTCAGGCGAAGAGCGTGAAAAAAGGTGAATCGACCGGGACGGTCTGGGTAGGTCCGGTCAGTCTTCCGTTGCCCTGATCGCGCCGGAAGACCGTGATGGAGGCAGAATCCTGATTTCCGCAGAGGATCCAGTTGAAGGTCGGGTCAAAGGTGAAGTGCCTGGGTGTCCTGCCGCCGCAGGAGATACGCTGGATCTCTTTGAGGCTGCCGTCGCCCTGGATGGAGAAAGCGACCAGCGTGTCTTCGCCCCGATTGCTGGCGTAGAGGAAGTTGCCGTCGGGGGAGATCGTCACCTCTGCGGCGGTGTTCTTCTCGGATGGGAAACCCGGCGCGATGGTCTTTACTGTGCTATTGGTCCGGATCAGGAATGCCTGCGGCTCCTTGAGAGCGTGCGTATGGGTCCAAAGGAGATGATCGATGGTGGAGTCTAGCTCGTTGATGACGTAGACCCAGCGTTCATTGGGGTGAAACGCGATGTGCCGAGGGCCGGAGCCAGGCCGAACGCTGGTCAGGAGCGTGTCAGCCGGGGTCAGGGTGGCTGTGGCCGTGTCGATCAGGAACACGCTGAGCGCATCGTTGCCGAGATCGTTGACGATAAGAAAACGATTGTCGGGTGTGACGAAGACCGAGTGCGGGTGCGGGCCGTCCTGCCGTCCCGGCACCGGACCATGTTTGCCGAATCTCGGCTCCCTGTAGTTGAAGGTGCTGACTGGCTGAGAGAGAGTTCCGTCGTCCTGGATCTGGTAGGAGGCGATCGTTCCGCCGAAATAGTTGGCGACAAAGGCAGAATGCCCGGTAGAGTCCACCGAGATATAGGCCGGACCGGCGCCCGCTGAGGTGACCTTGGATTTCTGGGTCAGAATGCCGGTGCGCTGATCGAGGTCGAAGGTCGTTATGGTCGCCGAGGGATCGGGCACGGCGTTGACCGCGAAGAGAGAGCGGTGTCCGTTGCTCAGGGGCGAAAGTGCAAGATAGGAAGGCCGTGGCGTCTCAGCAGCCAGCACCGGGACGGTAAGCTGACCGTCCCGGGAGTTGAAGTCGGCCTGATAGATGCCTTTGCTGACCCCTTTCGCCGTGTCGGTGCCGATGTAGACACGGGTGGGAGGAGGGGGAGCCGGTTTTTTTCTGTGGAACCGCGGAGCAAAGGACTGAGCAGAGAGCGCGAACGCCGGAAACGAAAACAGAAACTGTCGCCGGCTTGTCATGGCAGCTAGGCAGGCTCTCCAGGAAGATGAATGCCTAGCTCATCCTCGGCGCGAACATTCTCATTGATGACGGGAAGACTTGGCAGCCGGGAGGTATGACCGACCTCGTGCACGACCTTATCGGCTTGCTCGAGAACCTCGTCAACTGTCATGGTGTACATCTCGCGGCCGTTATCGTATCCAGTCTCGACAGCCTGCTTGAGGTAGCGTCCTGCGATCTGCGCGGCGAGGTAGTCGGTGATGACGTGTCCGGTGCGGCGCTTATGCTCGACCCAGGCCAGGTTGGGAAGCGAGATCCAGACGGGTCGCTGATTGACGGCAAAGCGGATATCCGTCGCATCAGCGTGCCGGGTGGCAATCGCCACGATGGTTCCCTTCCACTGGCAATGGAGCTCTTCCCCGGTCCAGCGGTCCTTCACTTTGAAGTCTTCATACATGGTTAGTTCTAGCTTAGTGCAGCGGATGGAGGCGGGCAAGCTCCTGCCTGCCCGCCACAGGGTGGATTCTTCAGACGCCCAGCTCAGCCCGGATGGCGTCGGCGATGGTATCGGCGTGGTGGCGCATTGCCGGTTCCGACTCGGCTTCGATCATGACGCGGGCAAGAGCCTCCGTGCCGGAGTAGCGGATGACGACGCGACCGGTATCGGCGAGCTCCTTTTCCGCAGCGGCGATGGCTGCGGCCACGGCGGGGATGGTGTCGAGAGGCTTCTTCTCGCGAACCTTGACGTTGACGATGATCTGGGGGAAGACCTTGAGGTCGGCGACCAGCTCCGACAGAGTCTTTCCGGAGCGGTGGACGATATCGAGCAGCAGAAGAGCGGTCAGGAGACCGTCCCCGGTGGTGGAACGGCCAGAGAAGATGATGTGCCCGGACTGTTCGCCGCCGAGGGCTGCCTTAGCTGAGAGCATCTGCTCGAGGACGTACTTGTCGCCTACCGCTGCGCGCAGCATCTGGATACCGCTGCGCTTGAGCGCGGCCTCGAGCCCCATGTTCGACATGGTCGTCGCGACCACGGTGGAGTTCGTAAGCAGTCCGCGAGCCTGCAGGTCGCGTGCGGCGAGCAGAAGAACGGCGTCGCCGTTGACGACACGGCCGTGCTCATCGGCGAAGAGAGCGCGGTCGGCGTCGCCGTCGAAGGTGATGCCGAGCGCGGCGTTGTAGTGCCGGACCTGCGCGGCCACGGTCTCGGGGTGCAGTGCCCCGCAGTGCTCGTTGATGTTGCGGCCATCGGGAGAGGCGTGGGTGATGACGACTTCCTTACCGCCAAGCTGTGCGAACAGCTCAGGAGCGACGGCAGAGGCAGCACCGTTGGCGCAGTCGACCACGATGCGACGGTCGTCGAGGGAGAGGCCGGGAACGGCAGCCAGGAGGAAGCGGATGTAATCTGCAGCCGCAGATTCGTTGACCGGTGGGGTCTGCTGGGTGGCTGAAGCGGGCAAGTTGAACTGATCGCCGATGCGCCGGAAGATCTCATCCTCAATGGCAAGCTCGGTCGCATCGGGAAGCTTATAGCCGTCGGGCCCGAAGACCTTGATGCCGTTGTCCTGCCAGGGATTATGCGAGGCGGAGATGACGATTCCAGCGGCATAGCCGTGCGACTGGGTGAGGTAGGCGATGGCGGGCGTCGTGATGACGCCAGCGCTCTCGACGGAAGCTCCGCCCGCAGTGAGCCCGGCAGTCAGCTGCGAGGCGATGGCAGGGCCCGACTCGCGGGTATCCATACCGAGCAGCACACGAGGATTCGGCGATGTTGCCGAGAGGGTATGGGCCAGAGCGAGGCCAATGGCGTGCACGGTTGCAGGATCGAGAGGATACTGTCCTGCAACGGAGCGTATGCCATCGGTTCCAAAGAGCTTCTTCATGAGTCAGTGTTCTCCGTTGAATCAGTTGCTGTCACGGTTGCAGACAGGGTTCCTGAGGCCAGGCGTGCGCGAATGGGCTGGCCCGGCGCCGTCTCGGCGGCTGACCTCAGAAGGATTCCGTTATCAGCGTAAATGAGAGCGTATCCGCGAGCGAGGATGCTGAGCGGCGAAAGCGCTCTTAGGCGCGCCGCGTCTGCTTCCAGCCGTGCCTTGCGTCGTGAGATGTTGGCAGTCATCGAGCGATCGAGGATGGCTGCTGCTCGCTCCACACGGCGCCGTGATGCCGCCAGGCGGTAGCTGATGTCCTGCCGGTGCAGGCGCTCCGTCAGGACGCGGAGACGCTCGGCGCGAAGGCGTATGTGGCGCGACGAGGACCTCTCCAGCCGCATCTGCAGCTCGTCGACGCGCTGGCCGCGACGATTGATGGAGTCGTGCAGGCGGCGGAGCACGATGGGCGCGGAGAGGCGAGCGTAGCGCTGCCGCAGCTCCAGCAGATGAAGGCGCATGGCGCGCGAGGCGCGGTTGGAGAGCGCGAGAATGCGTTCTTCGACACGGTGCTGGGCTGCGGTGATCAGCTCGGCAGCAGCCGAGGGAGTGGGTGCGCGAAGATCAGCGACGAAGTCCGCGATTGTGAAGTCGGTCTCGTGACCGATTGCGGAGACGACAGGCAGATCCGACGTGGCGATGATGCGGGCAAGCGCCTCATCGTTGAAGCAGGCGAGGTCTTCCATGGAACCGCCGCCGCGGGCGATCACGACGAGCTCGGCTAGCCCGGGATTGCGATTGAAGAAGCGAAGTCCGGCGGCTACAGAACCGGGACTGGAAGCTCCCTGCATTACTGCGGGGTAAACGAGGAGATTCAAACGCGCGTGCCTTCGGCGCACCACCGTCACGATGTCACGGATGACAGCACCGGTGGGCGAGGTGATGATTCCGACGCAACGCGGGAAGGACGGGAGAGGACGCTTTCGCGCGCTGTCAAAGAGCCCTTCCGCCAGAAGGCGCGCTTTGAGTTGTTCGAAGGCCAGTTGGAGCGATCCGGCTCCGCGTGGCTCCATCGTCTCTGCGATGAGCTGAAGCTGCCCGCGAGATTCATAGACGGAGATTCGGCCACGGACGAGTACGGCGAGGCCGTCCGTGGGCCGGAAGCGCAACAGTTGTGCCTGGCGGCGGAAGAGGACCACCGGGAGCTGAGCGTCTGCATCGCGCAGCGTGAAGTAGATGTGTCCGGAGGGAGCGGGACGATAGTTGGATATCTCTCCCTCGACCCAGATATCGCTTCGAGTCGTTTCAATCTGCTGCCGAATGCTGCCGACGAGGTCAGCCACGGTCCAGATGCGGCGTTCGGGGACCGGAGGGGCTGGAGTCGCGGACGCTTTCCCGAGCGCGGCGAGCGGCTTTTCGGGCGGGGGTTCCGTCGCACCAAAGAGCAGAGTGGTCTGGGTAGCAACTGTTTGTTCGGCGGATGTCCGCAGCCTTCCCCGACCTGCACGAAGGCTGGCGAGCGTGGGCGGTTTTTTGGGGTCGGAAGACATCCTAGGGGTTGAGTCTAGCAGCCGGAATCAGCGCTCGTCAGATGCTGGATTCCGGTGTAAGTGCGAAGAAAGAACTGCTTACCCGGAAAAAACTTCTAGCGCCGGAAGTGGCTGATAATCCAGAACAGAAGGGTCAGAATCACGCTGGCCAACAGCGACGTTGCGAGGGGAAACGATACCGTCCAGCCTCTTCCCTTCCAGGAGAAATCGCCCGGGAGGCGACCCACGGGTATGTTGAATCGAGAGAAGATAAGGAGGATAGCCCCGACAGCGAGAAGCAGAAGGCCGAGACCGATAAGCATGCGTCCGAGGTCAGACATGTCTACAAGGCTTCATGATCAGGCATTTGCAAGCATTTGGGTAGCTCTCCGAATGAGTTCTTCGGGCGGGCACGGCTTGGTAGCGAGACTCACGGGGCGGCGGAGCTCCGCCGTACACGCCTTTACATGCTGGATCCTGGCGTAAGAGCCTGTAAATACAAGGATTTGGCATGATGGCATCTCCTCGCTGACGTTTTTGATCAGGGACAGACCATCTCTTCCAGGCATGCAGATATCACAGAGCAGGAGATCGGGGAGAAAACGCCGGGCAGAGCGCAATCCCTCGTCAGCGGAGTAGGAGACCTCAGAAGCAAAGCCGCTGCGCTCAAAGATCACGCTCAGTGTGTCAGCAACCAGGTGATCATCATCGACTATCAAGATCTTTTGCATGGGAGAGTTCAAGTCCGTGGGCATCGTTCTGGATGTCATTCCTAGTGGTATGCATTTCACATGCCAGACTCGACTGCGGTCGTTTCGAAAGTAAGCCCCCGAGGGAGGCAAGCACGAAATCGGTGAGAAGAGTGGTCAGACCTCACATCTCAGACCAGACAAAATAAATACACGTAGGCTGTGCAGTAAACAGGTGTCTAGCTCGCAGTAGTTCCGTGTTGCGCTATCGCTTTTTGCCTTCGTGCTGCATGCCGTTTTGATAGAGGATGAGACGGCTGATGGCGTGCGTGGCGGGATCGCGGAAGAACTCGACCTGGGCGTCGACTGCTCTGAGGAAGAACTTTGTCTCGGATTCGGCGAACAGGTCTAAGGCAGGTTGGTTGGCGAGTTTGGTAGTGAGGTGGCCGTCTTTGATGGCGATGACGTTGTCGATGGGAGCGTCGGTCATCCGGTAGGTTCCGGCGTATTCGGCGAGGGTGGAGGGTGAGACGTCGATGGCCTTGCGCTCCGAGGGTAAGATGACCTGCTGACCGAGAGCTACCTTGCCAAGGTTGGAAGCGATCATGTCGGGTGCGCCGCCGGTCAGGTTTCCGAGGACGATGACGGTGAGCTTGTCGTCGGGATAGTAGTTGAGCGAGGTGTTGAAGCCTTCGATTCCGCCGCCGTGGGTGATGAGCTTATGACCATCGACATTGCGGATGAAGAGACCGCAGCCGTAACCGTCTTTGAAGGGCGTGGTCATCTTGGTGAGCGATTCGGGTTTGAGGACTTTGCCGCCGAAGAGGCCCTGCTCCCACTTGAGGAGGTCGCCGGTGGTGGAGTAGAGAGCGCCGGCGGAGAACGGAATGGTCATGCTGATGTAACCGTCGTGCTCGATGCCGCGCGGGCTGCGGCGGTAGCCCTGGGCGCGCTGAAGAAGGATGGCCGCGTTGGAGTCGATGCCGGTGTCCTTCATGCCGAGCGGGGTGAAAATGTTCTGCTGGAGGAAGTCGGCGTAGGTCTGGCCGGAGACTTTTTCGATGAGGTAGCCGAGGAGGACGTAGCCGGAGTTGGAGTAGTTGAACTTGGTGCCGGGCTCGAACTCAAGCGGTTTGTCGCGGAAGCGGTCGACCAGGCCGGTGGGGGTGGTGTCCTTCCACTCGGTCGTGCGGTAGTCGGGGAAGCCGGTGAAAGATGGGATTCCGGAGGTGTGGGTGAGCAGGTTGTAGATGGTGATCTTTGACCATGCGGCGGGGGCGTCAGGCATGTACTTGCTGACGGGGTCATCGATGTTCAGATTGCCGCGCTCTTGAAGGAGCAGGATGCTGGCGGCGGTGAACTGCTTGGTAATGGAGCCGAGGCGGAACTTGGTGGCGGGTGAGTCAGGGACGTTCCACTCGAGGTCGGCCGAGCCATAGCCGCTGTTGATGAGGGTTTTGCCGTCTTTGACGACGAGGACGGCGCCCATGAAGGATTTATCGTCGACGGAGTTGGCGATGATCTGCCGCATGCGGGCCTGGGGATCGGTGGCGGGCTTCTGCGTTTGGGCGAGTGAAGCGATCGAAGTGAGGCAGAGGAGAGTTGCGGCGAGTGAGCGCATGGAACTCCTTTACGCAAAGCGGGGCTGCGCGGTTCCTGATTCTAACGAAGGCTGTCTTGCGGAGGATTACTTCGCGATGCGGAGCCACTGCTGGAGGGCGTGGAACTGGTCGATGTGATCGGGTGCGGAGTTTCCGGCGAAGCCGAGGATGTGCAGGCCTTTGACGTGAAGATCGCTGAGCTGCTGCATGCCTCCTGGCCCCCATTTGAGGACCGGATGTTGTTTAATTCCGAGCGTGGTGATGAGGTAGTTGGCGGTTTCGGTAGTGCTGGCGAAGGTGCCGGGGAAGATCTCGGAGTGGGTGAAGACGAGCACCTTCTTCCCTGCTGCGGCCTCGCGGGCGAAGTCGAGAAAGGGCTGGAGCGGTGCGGGATCGAGCGGGCCAGGCGCGCCGTCAGGGATGTAGCCGGTGTGGAGACTATCGACGAGGACGACGCGATCGATGGAACGCCAGTTGTCGTGGTTGCGAAGGATCTCGCGGATGGAACCGTAGCCTGCGCTGAAGGACGACAGGACGATGGGCTTGAACTGGGGAGGATTGCCGGGGTTGATGGTCTTCGCGGCTTCCTGAAGGAGTTGCTGGAATCGGGCGGGATCGTGGAAGGCGCGCGAGTAAATGCCGGATCCTGCACCGAGGTTGAAGGTAATGATGACTGCTCGCGGGTTGACGGCGGCGACGCTTTGCTCGGCTACCCAGGCTGCGCCATGGAAGTGGATGTAGAGCGGCATCGTGGGTCGGATGCGTGCGGTGCGGGGGATCAGGAGCGTGCCGGCGGAGAGATTCACCCGCCTGCCGGGTATATCGATCTGCGCGAGGCGTGTGTGGGCGCGGAGAGACTCCGTCATTGGCGACGGATTCTGTGCAGCGGGCTTTGGAGTTTGCGCAGCAAACAATGGCAGGGTTGGAAGCAGAAGAAGTGCAAACGAGAGTATAAGGCGAGAGAGTTTCATCCGCCCCAATGTACATCGCAGGCCGATGTGGCGGCAGCTAGGCTTCCTTTGTGCATTCTGCAAACCCACATCTCAGAAGCGAGATGTGGGGCACCCGTCACCCGGCTTCATTCAGTCCTTGAGCAGGAAACGTAAGGGCCGCTCTTTGGCCTTGCTAAGGCCGATGCGCGGTGTGATTTGGATATTGCCTGGAGGGACGCCGTCATCCTCGATATGTAAAGACGACGTTGCCTTCGTTACGTCGATGCCGTTGTGGGTCGCACGCGTGATGCCCAGTGCTTCGCAGAGCTTCCCAGGGCCTCCGGTGAGCTGCTGCGGTTTGGCGTTCTCTGGCAGGCCGCGAAGCCGCGCCATGGTCTTGATTCCTTCAAGAGGGACGAGGGCGCGAATCAGGACGCCGCCCGGCTCGCCGTCGGGCAGGCAGGAGATGTTGACGCAATAGTGCATCCCGTAGATGAAGTACACGTACGCCATGCCGGGCGGTCCGAACAAGACCGCGTTCGCTGAGGTGCGTCCTCGAAAGGCGTGAGAGGCGGGGTCGTCGAGGCCGAGATAGGCTTCGACTTCTACGATGCGGCCGCTGAGCCGTTCCCCGTTGCGACGATGTACGAGAATCTTTCCGAGCAGATCCCGGGCGACGATCTCCGGCGAGCGTAGGAAGAAGTCGGACGTGAGCACAGGAGAGTGCGGGGACCGAGGGCTCATTTTGATCGCAGCATTGAGAGCAGAACGGCTGCCTCGTTGTGCTCTTCATCTTTCGCGCCGTAGAGCAGAGTGACGGGACCGTGATGGAGCTTCTCTTTGATGATGTCCAGCTGATCGCCCTTCGATTTCAGCTCCTGCTTGTAGCGCTTCTGGAACTCCGTCCACTTCGCCGGGTCGTGCTGAAACCATTTGCGGAGTTCTGTGCTGGGTGCGACTTCCTTAAGCCAGAGATCCACCCTTGCTCGTTCCTTGCTGAGACCGCGGGGCCAGAGCCTGTCGACGAGGATACGGAAACCGTCGGTGGGGTCAGCTTCCAGATAGACGCGCTTGATCGCGATTCGCATGACGACGCTATCTTACTGCGGGGTAATGATGCCTCCTACGGGCAGGCTGGTCGGCAAGGATCCGGGGCGGCGGAGATGCATGGCTTCGGCGGTCATGTCGGTGTACTTGAGGCCGGCGCCGGTGTTGAAGAGCACGACCTTATCGGTCGGCTTGAGTTCGCCGGAGGCAAGAAGCTGGTCGTAGGCGGCGGTGGCGGCAGCTCCTTCGGGAGACAGGAAGATGCCCTCGTTGCGGGCGTAGTCGAGGATGCTCTGGAGGATGGTGGCGTCGTCGGAGGCGATGGCCTTGCCGCCGGACTGCTGGAGGATGTCGAGGATGATGTAGTCGCCGTAGGGTTTGGGGACGCGGAGGCCGGAGGCGAAGGTGTCGGCGTTCTGGAAGAACTCGCTGGTGGATTTGTGTTCCTCGAAGGCCCTGACGATGGGCTCGCAGCCTGCGGCCTGGAGGGCGTACATCTTCGGGCGTTTTCCGCTGACCCAGCCGAGGGTTTCCATCTCTTCGAAGGCCTTCCACATGCCGATGAGGCCGACGCCCCCGCCCGTGGGGTAGAAGACGGCGTCGGGATAGGTCCAGCCGAGTTGCTCGACGAGTTCGTAGCCCATCGTCTTTTTGCCTTCGACGCGATAGGGCTCTTTCAAGGTGGAGATGTCGAACCAGGTCTCGGCTGCTGGAGTGTTGGCTTCGCGCTGCGCCTTGATCTTTTCGCCGACGATGCGGGCGCAGTCGGAGATGAGGCCGTCGATGAGATTGACGTCGGCTCCGTAAACCATGCCTTCGAGGTAGTTGGCGAAGGGGACGTCCTGAGGCATGAAGATGTGGGCCTTGATCTGTGCGGCGGCGGCGTAGGCGGCGAGTGCTCCGGCGGCGTTGCCTGCGGAGGGGACAGCGAGGTGCTTGAGGCCGTAGTGGCGCGCCATGGTGACGGCCATGCCGAGGCCGCGGGCCTTGAAGGTTCCGGTGGGGTTGGCGCCTTCTTCCTTGATATACAGGCCGGGGTAGCGGCCGGAGCGGATCATGGGGGTCCAGCCTTCGCCGAGGCTCACGGGGGTGACGTCCGGCAGCACGGCAGAGTAGCGCCACATGCCGAGGCTCACCGGAGATGCCGCTGCCTTCGCGGCGATGTCTTCGCGGCGTGCGGTTCGCTTGAGTGCGTCCATGTCGTAGCGGACGTAGAGCGAGCCGGCGCAGGCGGGGCAGACGGTCTGCGGGGTTTCGCCGGACACGTGATTGTGGCAGCGGGAGCACTCGAGAAAGGCGATGCTGGGCATGATTTTGATGCTACTAGATGGAGAATCCTGCAAACCCACCTTAGCCGCGATGAGACCGGGCCGAAGATGCGACACCCACCCATGCTCGTGGCGCAGAAATCCTGCTAAGCCCACCTTAGCCGCTGCGCGGCGAAGATGGGGCACCCTTTCCATGCCACTACAGAGCATAAGACGATCGAGAGCGCATCAAACGGCGAAGGTGAATAGGGAGAGGCAGATGCAGGAGTCGAAGGAGAAGGGACACTCCCACGACCATGTCGCTAACGCGAACGCCGCGATGCTGAAGTGGGCTCTGGTGCTGACGACGGCGTATCTTTTTGCCGAGGTTGCGGGAGGCGTGTACTTCAACAGCCTGGCGCTGCTTTCGGACGCGGCGCACATGTTGACCGATGTCGCGGCCCTGGTGATTGCGCTGATGGCGATTGTGTTTGGGAAGAAGTCGGCTGACAGCCGGCGCACCTTCGGGTATCGACGGTTTGAGATCCTGGCTGCGGCGTTCAACGCTGTTCTTCTTTTCCTCGTGGCTATTTACGTTCTGATCGAAGCGATCAAGCGGTTTACTTCTCCCGAGGCGGTGCAGACGAACGGGATGCTGGTGGTTGCCGTGGTTGGTCTGGTTGTGAACTTTGTCTCGATGCGGCTTCTGATGGCGGGGAAAGAGGAGAGCTTTAACGTAAAGGGTGCTTACCTGGAGGTATGGGCCGACATGATCGGCTCTGCTGGGGTGATTGCAGGAGCGCTGCTGATCCGATGGACCGGGTGGACATGGGTCGATGCGGTGGTTGCAGTCGGTATAGGACTTTGGGTGCTGCCGCGAACATGGGTCCTGTTGCGGGACACGACCAATGTGCTTTTGGAAGGTGTGCCCAAGGGGGTCGATCTGCACGAGATTCGTGCCGCGATTCAGAACGTGCAGGGGGTGAAGACCGTCCATGATCTGCATGTATGGTCGATGAGCAACGAGGACATCTCCTGCACGGCGCATGTGAAGATTGGGCCTGGCATTGAGCCGGCTAACGTCCGCAAAGAGATTGCGGGATCGCTGGACGATAGATTTGGCATCGAACACTCGACGATCCAGGTGGAGGCTCCTGGCGAGGACTGTCCGGGGAAGGCGGCGAATCATCCTTGAGTACGCCTGCGAGCTGTTGCCGTCACCAAGCTGCCGGGCGATCGATTTACCTGCGATGAGAGAATGGAACGATGAGCCACCGGGTCCGCATGATTGCTGTAGATATAGACGGGACGCTGCTGGGAGCCGATGGGCAGGTGAGCGCGCGCAACGTTGCCGCTCTCAAAGCTGCGGAACAGGCCGGAGTCGAGATTGCGATTGCGACGGGGCGGCGGCACAGCTATGCCATGAAAGTGCTGCGCGGGCTGGGGCTGGGTGAAGAGAACTGCGTGGTGAGCTCAAATGGCGCTGTCGTAAGGACGATTGGGGCTCGCCTGCTGCAACGTACCCTGCTGGAGCGGGAGACGGCGGAGTGGCTGGTGGGCCACATGGACGAGTTTCGGCGGTCGCTGCTGGTGACCTTCGACCGCGTGCAGTCCGATGGCGACGACGTGCGCGGAGCGCTGGTGGTAGAGGAGATGGAGGAGCTGAATGGTAGCATCAGCCGGTGGATGGCCGCTAACGAGCCGTATATCGAGCGTGTCGTTCCGATGGAAGATGCACTTGGCCGCGAAGGGCTGATCCAGATGATGCTGTGCGGCACGATCGAGCGGATGCGCGAGGCGGAGGCGAAGCTGCTGGGCGATCCGAAGGTGCTCGGCGTGGGCCTTGAGTCGCTGCGGAAGAGTGAAGTCCGGCGCAGCGGGGCGGACGCGACTTCAGCTCCAGAGGCGACCCTGCACCGAACGGAGTATCCGGAGCGCAACCTGAGCATCGTGGATCTGCTGCCTGCGGGGTGCAGCAAGGGCAGCGCTGTGCTGGGGCTGGCTGAGAGGCGGGGCATCGGGCGCGAGGAGATTCTGGCGATTGGGGATAACTGGAATGATGTCTCCATGCTGGAGGCTGCGGGAAGTGCTGTTCTGATGGCGAATGCGCCGGAGGATCTAAAGGATGCGGGAGTTGCGCGAGGCTGGGTGGTGGGAGCTCACCATGCGGAGGATGGCGTGGCGATCGCGGTTGAGGCCGCGCTGGCCGCACGACCACATCCTTCCTTGGTGTGATCGGCCCGAACTGACCAGAGTGATAGGCTTTTGGATGTGAGATTGCAGTTCAGGTCGTTTGGCTGGCAGGGCATTTTTGTGGCATCAGCCCTAATGTTAGCCCCGATGGCGCAGGCCGCACAGCATGTGACGCTGCGTAACGGTTTCGAGCTGGACTGCACGCGGCAGGAGGCGCATGGCGACCATGTGCGGCTCTATCTGGCGTCAGCGGACCGCAGCGATGCAGCCAACTATATGGATGTAGCTTCTGATGCGGTGGTGCGGGTCGAGACGATTCCTGATCCTCCGCAGCTAATGGTGACTGAACCGCCGCGTGGTGCGGGCGGCCTCAGTTCAGCCTCTACAGTTCTGACCAGCGAAGAGATGAATACGATTCTGGCGAGCGCGGGCACGGAGCACAATATCGATGCCGATCTGCTGGCGAGCGTAGTGAAGGCGGAGAGTGGCGGGCGCGTTCGGGCGGTTTCTCGCGTGGGCGCGCAGGGCCTGATGCAACTGATGCCCACAACAGCGCAGCAGCTGGGAGTGGAGGACGCCTTTGCGCCGAAAGAGAACATCGACGGCGGAACTGCATACCTGGACATGCTGCTGACGCGATATCACAACAATGTTGCGCTGGCGCTGGCGGCCTACAATGCGGGACCGGCCGCAGTGGACCGCTACCACGGAATTCCGCCTTATGCGGAGACGCGAGCCTATGTGACACAGGTGATCCGGGAATTCAACCGCCGGAAGCGAAGTGCGGCCTCACACGGACAGGTCGTTGCATCCAAGTAAGAACGACATAGGAACGAAGGGATAGTTCTGGATGAAGATACGAAAGGGAGTCCTGTGGGCAGTTCTAATTGGAGTGCTTGCGGTCATCGTCTTTGTCTATCGCGACCGGATCCACTTCGACTGGAAGAACTTTGGCGAGCAGGTTCGGCACATTCAGGGCGTCCATGCCGTTGCCGGGATCGTGCTGATCTATGTGACGTACTGGTTCCGCGCCGTGCGCTGGAGCGTGATGGTGGAGCCCACAAAGAAGGTTCCCGCAAGTGCTCTGGTCGGGCCGCAGTTTATCGGGTTTACGGCGGTGGCGCTGTTTGGGCGGCTGGCTGACCTGACGCGGCCTTATCTCGTGGCGAGGAAGATCGAGCTGCCGTTGAGTACGCAGATTGCGGTGTACACGCTGGAGCGGATGTTCGACCTGGGAGCGGCGGCGGTGATCTTTTCGACCGCGCTCGCCTTTATGCCGAAGGACATGCCGCATCAACAGATCTTTATGCGCGCGGGATTAGGCAGCCTTGCGGTCACGCTCTTCATTGCGCTGTTCGCGATTGCGGTGCGCGTGGCGGGAGGTGCAGTCGCGGGATTTGCGAAGGCGGTGCTGAATCCGCTCTCGGAAAAGGTGGCGCAGAGCATCGCCGACAAGATTGTCGGGTTTCGTGAGGGCCTGAACGCGCTGAAGAGCTGGCGCGAGTTTGTTGTCGTTACGGTGATCTCGCTGCTGATGTGGGGGATGATCGCTTCAGCCTACGTGCAGACGGCGCATGCATTCGTGCAAACGCCGGAGCTGGCGAACCTGTCGTTTTCGCGAGCGATGCTGCTGATGGCTGCGAGCATTGGCGGAAGCCTGCTACAGCTTCCGATAGTGGGCTGGTTTACGCAGATTGCGGTGACGGCAGCGGCGATGCACACATTCTACGGCGCTCCGATTGAGGCGGCGACAGCGTGTGGAGCGCTGCTGCTGGTCGTTACCTTCCTCTGCATTATCCCGGCGGGCCTGATCTTTGCGCAGGTGGAGCAGGTGAGCCTGAGCAGGATTACATCGGAGAGCGAAGAGGCTGGCAAAGAAGCTGAGGCGGTGCAGGAGTAGGGGATTCCCGCCTCGTGCGAGGGATCCCGCCCACGCTTTGCATGAATGTGTCATCCGCTACCGGGACCGGAGGCGCCATTTCCCACCTTAGCGACGATGAAACCGTCGCGAAGATGGGGCACCCTGTTAGAAGCTGTGTTCTGCCGTGAGGATTTTGGGCGCTGCCAGCGGAATACAGGGATCCTTCGCGTTGCTCAGGATGACGGCCCCCTCTGAGATTGCTGATGGTCCTTCAAAGCTGCTGACCGCGTGTAAGACGCCCATGGATAGAACGACTTCGCTGCGCTGCTAGAATCGAGATAATCCAATGAAGTGTCCTTATTGCGGTTTTACGCAGGATCGAGTCGTCGATTCCCGAGAGAGCAAGGAGGCGGACTCTATCCGCCGCAGGCGCGAGTGCGAGGGGTGCAATAAGCGGTTTACCACCTACGAGCGCATCGACGAGATTCCTTACATGGTGGTGAAGAAGGACGGCCGCCGCGAGAAGTTCGATCGGCAGAAGGTTTTGAGCGGGCTGTTGCACGCCTGCGAGAAGCGTCCGGTTTCCGCGCTGAAGCTGGAACAGATTGTGGATGAGACCGAGGCGTTTGTCGTGGATTCACCGGAACGCGAGCGGTCGACGGCTGAAGTCGGCGAACTGATTATGTCGCGCCTGAAAGACATCGACACGGTCGCGTATATCCGCTTCGCCAGTGTCTACAGGGACTTCAAGGACGTGAATGAGTTCAAGCAAGAGCTGGAGCAGCTTTTGAGCGGCAACGGCAAGGACTTCAAGAAGAAGAAATAGCGATCTCGAACGGA
>DASTSJ010000408.1:0-3502 GCA_035760765.1 Edaphobacter sp.
CAGCGGCGACGGGCTTTGCATCGAGCTGAACTTCGTACGCGTACTCTCCGGCAACGCTGCCCGTTTGTACAAGCGGACCCTGCACCTGCTGGACATCCACGACGCTCAGCCGATCGCCGGCGACGCGCATGCGCAGACGGAGATACCCCTGCCCGGAGGTCTGTGTTTCCGCAGCGTCTGGGTGGGCCTTCATCTCCTGCCTGCTTTCCTGGGAGGCGCCGGCCTCTTTTGCGGCCTGCGGGTTGAAGGGTGACATGGTGTGCTCTCCGCTGGGAGCCTTGGCCACGGGCTCCTTTGACATCTGCTCGCCTTTGATTTGAGCAGGTGCCTTGGGTTCGGTAGCCATGAGCTGAAGTGCTGGATTCCGGATCGTCTTCAGGTCCGCGCCTTCCTGCATCATCTCGGGTTTCGATTGTTGGATTTGCGATGCCATCGGACTCTCCTTACCAGTTTCTTCCGTAGCGGTAGTTGTGAATGAACCGGTAGTAGATCTTCTGCAGTTGCATGGTTGGAGTGGAGCGGATAAGGCCCAGCCAGTCATGGTTATGCACAACCAGATCGCGATGCGCCTTGCCGCCCTCGTAGTTGCAGGGTTCAAACCGATCGACTGTGCCAAGGTTCCACTCTCCTACCCAGTCTGCCGACCAGGTCGCGGACAGCGCGGAACCGCTGGAGGTCATGCTGCCCAGGTACTGCGTCGCCCAGTCGTTGCAGTTATAGACGAAGAGATCTTGCTTTCCATCTCCCGTGATGTCGCCTACGAAGTACTGATCGTGCTTGCGCATCTGCCAGCCGGGTACGCTGCCATCGTATCGATGCGCCATGTTCAAAGCCGATCCGGTGGACTGCAGCATGCCGAGGTATGCGATGGCCCAGTTGTCTCCGTTGAAGACATAGAGATCGGTCTTGCCGTCGCCGTTGGAGTCCGCCGGGTAGAAGCGATCACCCGCGGTCATCTGCCAGGACGGGAGGAAGTGATCGTAGCGGTGGGCCATCGACAGGCTGGATCCGTTTGAGGACAGCATCCCGAGGTATGGAAATGCCCAGTTCGATCCGTTGAAGACGAACAGGTCGCACTTGCCATCGCCGTTGAAGTCTCCGGCGTAGAACTGATCTCCCTTGGTCATCTGCCACGACGGCATCGTCGCGTCATAGCGGTGGACGACCTGGAAGCCTGTTCCGGTGGAATGAAGCATGCCGAGATACGGTATCGCCCAGTTGGTTCCGTTGAAGACGAACAGATCCTGCTTGTGGTCTCCGTCAAAGTCGCCTACGAAGAATTTGTCGTCTTTTGAGAACTGCCAGCCGGGCATGGAGCCGTCGTAGCGTGCGATGAGCCGCAGGCCATTGGCACCGTCGTCAACCAGCAGACCGAGATACGGCATGATCCAGTTGGTCGAGTTATAGACAACGACCTCTTTCTTTCCATCGCCGTTGAAGTCCCCGATGTAGAACTGATCTCCCGCGGTGAACTGCCATGAGCCCGGCACGATCGCAACAGCGCTGAAGACCATGTCCATCTGGCTTCCGTTCGAGCGGAAGATCTGGATGGAGTTGTTGTTGTGGATCAGCAGATCGTCTTTGCCATCGCCGTTGAAGTCGCCGGTGTGGCAGTTCAGGAAAGTGTGTTCCGTCTTCGCATCGTTGATTCGCTTCATCTGCGTGTAGCAGACGGGGCAGTACTCGGGGCTGTTGCTGCGCATACGGCAGTTGATGACGGGACGGTACATGCCGGTGCCGTTGGTCCCACCGCCTTCGAACAGGCCGACGCTCTGGGTGTCGTCCCAGTCGGCAGGACGTGTGCCTTGGGTATACCCCGCACAATTGCCGATGCCGGTCGGAATGGGGGTTGTCGGCGCAACGAAGTTTTTCCATTTGAGCGTGTTGCGATTGGTGTTAATGGTGACATCGACGTTGCCGGGCTCGCCGCCGGAGTAGACGCGGCTGGTGCAGTACTCGTCGGCCAGAGCGCCCAGTCCATGTCCAAACTCGTGCGCGAGCACGTGCCAGTCGATGCCAAGCGGCACAACCTGGAAACCGCCGCCACCGCATCCGCCGTAGTTGGGATTGTTAAGGAAGATGACGACGAGGTTGTAGTCGGGCACCCACTTGGTCAGCGCATTGTTGACCAGCGTCGAGGTGTTCGTGCCGCCCTCAAGCCAGCAGTGCGCCCACGATCCGCTGAAGATGTAGCCGAGGGCCGTGTTCCTCAGCGTGGTGCTGATGATGGTGTCGTCAGAGGGGTCGTCGGGAGTTCCGTGCTCATCGTACTGGCGTGTACTTACGCCGGAATCGACGGAGATCAGGTTGACTCGAAAGATGTTGAAGGCCTGCTTGTCTTCGTAGAAGTAGTCGTGACCGAAGACGCCGTCCAGCAGGAACTCCTGAACCTTGTTGTTGTAGAGAGTCTGGTCTCCGGCGGCGAAACCGTCGCCCATGACCGCGATATTTATCTTTGCGCCGACGGGACCAGAACTGAGCACCTGCGTAACGGAGTCAGGCATCGTCAACCTCTGTGCCGGAATTTGGAAACGTGGCCGACCGCATTCGCGGGGAGTTCGGAGAATCTGGCGTTCGAGCGAGAAGCAGGGCGTGACTATAGCACAGCTATCAAGTACGGGGGAAACCCTTCTTTTTCGCCGCGCGGCAAGATCCGGCCGGATTGCCTGAATCCGTAAAACGGCCCTCAGCCTTTACGGCTGACGCTGCGTCAGTTAGCCGATTCTGCGCCCGCGCGCATGCTGTAGCCTGCGAAAGCAAGGAATAGGCTGGCTACCGTGTCGGGGCGATATCGGGTCCGAGGACATCCTGCGCGTTTGGAGCCGGTTCGTGGTCACGCTCCGTCTCCCCACGGCGGGCCCGCTCGCGGAGAGCTTTCTCGTAGTCCGATTCGAGGTGGTTCTTCGTAAGCTCCTCTTTCAGGATCTCGAAGGCCTCGTCCGGGGTATCGGCAAACCGGAACAGGCTGAGGTCGGCGTGCGCAATCGCGCCTTTTTCCGCCAGTACGTCGAGATTCATGACGCTCTTCCAGTAGGCCGTTCCGTAGATCACGACCGAGATCTTCTTGGCGAGCTTGTGGGTCTGCGCCAGTGTGAGGATCTCGAACATCTCGTCCAGCGTTCCGAAGCCGCCGGGAAAGATGACCAGTGCCTTAGCCAGGTAGACCAGCCAGTACTTGCGCATGAAGAAGTAGTGGAAGTCGAAGTTGAGCGACGGCGTAATGTAGGGATTCGGCTGCTGTTCGAAGGGCAGCTTGATGTTGAGTCCGATAGTCTTTGCGCCGGCCTCGTAGGCACCGCGGTTAGCCGCCTCCATGATTCCGGGGCCTCCGCCGGTCGTGATCACAAAGCGATGGCGGGGACCGGGGAGAGACTTGGCCCAGGTAGCCAGCTTGGCTGCGAGGATCCGAGCGTCTTCGTAGTAGGCGGCCATCTCGATGGCGGCACCGGCCAGTCGCAGGCGGGCGCCTGTAGCATGGCCATGCTCGATCTCCTCGAGCGGG
>DASTSJ010000409.1:0-2407 GCA_035760765.1 Edaphobacter sp.
TTCAGTAGAGTCCATCCCAGATTTCGCACGCCTGCCTTTGCGACTTGGGTTGCCGGGTTCCTGGTTGCGATTCCTGCGGGGCTGTTCGACGTGGGTACGTTTGCTGAGATGTCGAACATCGGCACGCTGTTCGCCTTTGTGCTGGTCTCGATTGGAGTCCTGGTGCTGCGGTCGCGCCAGCCGGAGCGCCACCGAGGATTTCGCGTCCCATTCGGGCCGATTATTCCTCTGCTCAGTGTGGCTTTCTGCGTTCTGCTGATGGCCGGACTTCCGGTAAAGACATGGATCCGCTTCTTTGTCTGGTTGGTCGTCGGCCTCGTCGTCTACTTCTTCTACAGCCGCAAGCGGAGTGAGTTTTATTCGCCCGAGGCCTAAGATAGAGAGATGGCTCGAAGGCTGGCAAAGAATGATCCCGAGATAGACGCGATAGATTGGCTGCGCGGGCTGCCCAAGGCGGAGTTACACCTGCATCTGGAAGGCACCATCAAGCCGGAGACGCTAGTGGAGCTGAGCCAGCGGCACGACGACCAGCCGCTGACGCTGGAGCAGGCACGCGCGCTTTATCAGTATGAAGACTTTCTCGGCTTTCTAATGTCCTTCAAGGCAGTGACCGAGCGCCTGAAAGAACCCGCGGACTATGAGCTGATCACGTACAACATGGTCCGCGAGTTGGCCCGGCAGGGTGTGGTGCACGCTGAGGTCTACATCTCGTTCGGCATCATCTTCTACTGGAAGAAGACCGACGTAGAGCCATACGTTGCTGCGATTGAGCGTGGACGCGAACGAGGCGAAAAGGAGTTCGGGACGACGCTGCTGTGGATCGTGGATGCAGTCCGTCACTTTGGCGTGGAAGAAGGCGCGCGAGTCTTCCGGCGCGCTGCGGAGCTTCGCGAGAAGTATCCGAGCATCGTGGGGATCGGGATCGGCGGCGATGAAGCTCGCGGGCCAGCCGACCACTTTCGCGAGCTGTACCAGGAAGCCAAGGCGGCGGGACTGCGTCTTACCGCGCACGCCGGCGAATCCGTCGGGCCGGAGAGCATCTGGTCAGCCATCAACATTGGTGCGGAGCGTATCGGCCATGCTCTGGCCGCACAGCATGATTCCGACCTGATAGAAGTCCTTGCGCAGAAGCAGATTCCGCTCGAGATCAACATCACCAGCAACGTGAAGACCGGCTGCTGCAAGGCATTCGACGAGCATCCGGTGAAGGAGTACTTCGAGTCCGGCCTGATGATCACGCTGAACTCCGACGATCCTCCCATGTTCGGAAGCGACCTGCTGGGCGAGTACGTGCTGGCCCAGCAGACCTATGGCTTCACTATGGAGCAGATGCGCGAGCTTGCCGCGAATGCGGTCGAAGCGAGCTTCCTCGATCCTGCAAGAAAGCTGAAGCTGCTCCAACGCGTCGAACAATACGTCTGAGGGATTCGCTGCAGGACTTAAGCCGCGGACTCAGCCATCTCCCTCTGCAGCTCCTCAAACCGACTGGCAAACGGCACGCTAACCAGACTGATCGGGCAGTTGCGGAACACAGGATTGATCTCGATACCAAACACAGTACTCTGTACTGCGCTCTGCTGGCTTAGAACAAGCATATTGGCGCCGCTGCGATGAAGCAGTTGCGGAAGCTCGCGCGCTACCCTTCCCTGTGCAACGTGCACCTCGAACCTGCAATCGAGTTCATAGGTATCGGCGATGTCGCGGAGCCAGGCATCCGCGCTTTCTTCTCCCATTGGAGCAGAAGACAACAGAGGCTTGAGCATCGAGCCCTCGTTGATCTCGTCCACCACATGGAGCAGATGGAGCGTACCTCCAGTCTCTGCTGCATATGCCGCGGCGTGCTGTAGATGAGACAGCCCTTCTTCGGGATCCCCAAGCCACACGCCGATGTTGCGGTTCGAGGTCGGCGCGGCTTCGCCGACATTCACCTTTCCAACGGTCCATATGGGGATAGAAAGGCGCAGGATGAGGCGTGCGCGCAGCGACCGATGCCACGGCCGCGGTAGCCCGGAGAGATCGCTGGGCGGCAGCATCAATAGGACGTTGCTCCGCCGCTCGCAATAGGACGCGATACCATCACAGGCGTCTCCGCTGATCAGCACGCGCTCGCAATGCTGATAATTGTCTGCTTCCGCAAAGAACGAGCGCAGACGCACTTCGGCTTCGCGATAGAGCGTCTTCTTCGGGTTATAGACATGAAGCACGGTCAGCTTCGCGCTCAGGTTTTCTACCCACTGCGCGACCGTCGGAATCATTGCGTGACTTGAATCGGAGAAGTCGGTGGCGAATACGATCTCAGTTGCTCTTTGAAGCATGTTTGCTCCCTCCTGGGCAGAGTTTCTAGAAGACAAAGCCGTCTACGGGCTGAACATCGGAGATGGGACGCACGCGCCGGTGCTTGGCGATT
>DASTSJ010000410.1:0-8780 GCA_035760765.1 Edaphobacter sp.
GAGTTCACTACTGGCCGCGCATCGCGGAGAAGTACCGCCTGCCTCTCGAGATCCTCAATACGAACGTGGACCCAACCTTCCGCTTCATGACGCTGGATTGGGACGGGCGGATCCGCATGGACTGCTCCAGCCCGTACGCGATGGCCAGCATGATCGCCAATAAGGACAAGTACGACGTCGCCTGGGCCTGCGACACCGACCACGACCGTCACGGAATCGTGACGCGTTCGGCCGGTCTGCTCAATCCCAATCACTACCTCGCCGTCATGATCCAGTACCTCTTTACCCATCGTCCGAAGTGGGGCGAAAAGACCGCGATCGGCAAGACCCTGGTCTCGTCCAGCATGATCGACCGGGTCGCCAGCGGACTCAATCGACCCATGCTCGAGGTACCAGTCGGCTTCAAGTGGTTTGTCGAGGGACTGATCGATGGCTCCCTCGGCTTCGTCGGAGAAGAGTCCGCAGGCGCTAGCTTCCTGCGCCGCAACGGCACCGTCTGGACCACTGACAAGGACGGTCTCATCCCAGGCCTGCTGGCCGCGGAGATGACCGCACGCACCGGACGCGATCCCGGCGAGTTGTACCGCGAGCTGACCGCGAAATACGGTGATCCCGTCTATCAGCGCATCGATGCTGCCGCAACCAAGGAACAGAAGGCCAAACTCGGGAAGCTGTCTCCCTCGCAGGTCACAGCGAAGGAGCTTGCCGGTGAGCCGATCACGGCCATCCTGACCGAAGCTCCCGGCAACCACGCTCCCATCGGAGGCCTGAAGGTAGCGACCGAAAACGGATGGTTCGCCGCGCGTCCTTCGGGAACCGAAGATGTCTACAAGATCTACGCCGAGAGCTTCAAAGGGCTCGATCACCTGCGGAAGATCCAGTCAGAAGCGCAGGCCCTGGTCGACGCTGCAATTCGGTAAAAACTAACAAATGTACGAACGAAGGGCTGCCAGTATCCGGCAGCCCTTCCCCTTTTGAGATCTCCAGGTCGGAATCGATCCACATCTCGCCCAGGAGGTGTCATCATGAGCGACTAATGCAGCAGCATACTGCAGATCAGTGTCCCCAGCACTACGCTTGTAATGATCACGTAGACCCGGTCGCGCTCCATCGCAAAGCCGACAATGGAAAGCGCGACACGAATGATCGGGGTCAGAAGCAGGCAGATGATGCCGATCTGTGTGATCGCCAGACCGCGGCGCCCTATCCCGAGTTGCGGCGATCGAAAAGCCTGGTTAAAGATCTCCCCCACTGAGGCGTAGGGTGTGCTCTCCCCGGCGAAGGTATGGAAGGCGACATGCTCCGTGCTGTGCCCGTACAGATACATCAGGCCGCCGATCAGGGCTATCGTGACGGCCGTCAGGACCCCGCCTCGGAGTGTCAGGCCGATCACCTTCTGGAGCTGCTTGTCCTGGATATCCACGTTAGAGCTTCCCCCGAATTCCCTCGACGATCATCTGAACTGCAACGACAGCAACAATCACGGCGAAAAGCCGCCTCAGATGCCGCACAGGAAGGCGCGTTAACAGGCGAGCACCCACCATCGATCCACAGAGAACCCCAAACATGACCGGCATGGCGATCACCGGATGAATGTAGCCCCGCTTCAGGTAGATCGCCGCACTGGCGACTCCGGTGACGCCGATCATGAAGCTACTGGTCGCCGTCGACACCCGGAACGGAATCCCCATCACGCTGTCCATCGCGATGACCTTCAGCGCGCCGGAACCTATCCCGAGGAGCCCCGAGAGTAGTCCCGCGACGTACATCAGGCTGAATCCGCCTGTCGGATGGGAGACGCCATACGGGATGGTCTCATCCTTGGTCTTGTAGATACCGTTAAGCTTCAGCTTCTGCGCGAACGGCGTTCCCGTCGGCGAAACGTGTTCTTCGTGACGCATCCGGCTGCTCTGCCATGACGCATGAAGCAGCACCAGTCCAAAAATAACGCCAAGGGCTGCCGTAGGAATCTTGCTGGCGAGAAGAGCGCCGCAGATGGCCCCGATGGTGGTCGCCAGTTCCAGAAACATCCCGATCCGGATATTCGACAGGCCATCGCGCACATAGGCAGAGGCCGCTCCCGAGGAGGTTGCGATCACGGAGACCAGGCTGGCCCCAATCGCATACCGGATATCCACCCCCAGCAGCAGCGTAAGCGCGGGCGTGACGATCACGCCACCTCCCAGACCGGTCAGCGACCCGACGAGCCCCGCTGTCGTGGAGATGAAGAAGACGATGAGCGTGAACTCGTAGGCGGCCATCCGACTCCGTTGTGATCAGGTTGGGCGAGCTGGTTACGTTATATCTTCCGTGCTCTCACGTATCCTTGAAGAAGATCCCTCACTTCATTCTATTCATACAGGCTACGGAGGCAGATGCGGTCACAACTGGAAGAATACTTTGGCTTTGCCGCGCGAGGCACCAGCTGGCGAACGGAGATTCTGGCCGGTTTCACGACCTTCATCACCATGGCCTACATCATCTTCGTCAACCCCGCGATCCTGCATGAGACCGGGATGCCCATCGCCGCCGTGACGGCCGCGACCTGCCTGTGTGCCGCGTTCGGCAGTGTCCTCATGGGAGCCTTCGCAAACTATCCTCTGGCACTGGCGCCGGGTATGGGGCTGAATGCCTACTTCACCTACACCGTGGTGAAGGGCATGCACGTCCCGTGGCAGACAGCACTGGGAGCGGTGTTTCTTTCGGGCGTGATCTTTCTGGTTCTCACCTTTACAGGCATCCGCCAGCTGCTGGTGAGCGCCATACCGCACCAGCTCCACTCTGCGGTCGCCGGCGGTATCGGCCTCTTCATTGCCTTCATCGGCTTCCGCAACGCAGGCATCATCGTCCCGAATCCTGCCACCACGGTCTCGCTCGGCAACCTGCACTCTCCAGGAACCGCCCTGGCGCTCTTCGGTCTGATCCTGATCGCCGTCCTGCAGGTGCTGCGGATTCGCGCAGCCATGCTGATTGGCGTGCTGGGCACAATGGCGATGGGACTCGCCTTCGGCCAGGTCCACTGGGCACCGGTTCCATACCACTTCGCGGCCCTGGGAGAGACGGCGTTTCGGCTGGACCTGCGCGGCGCCCTCAGGATCGGTGCGGCTGAGATCATCTTCGTCTTTCTCTTCGTCGACCTGTTCGACAACATCGGAACGCTCGTCGCCGTCTCCGAGCGCGCCAACCTGATGACTCCGGATCATCAGATTCCGCGCTTGAATCGCATCTTCTTCGCAGACGCGACGGCAACTGTCCTCGGCTCGCTGACAGGAACCAGCACCGTGACCAGCTACATCGAGTCGTCTGCTGGCGTCGCTGCGGGAGGCCGCACCGGAGTGACAGCCATCGTGACCGGGCTGCTGTTTGCCATCTCGCTTTTCATCGCACCCCTGGTAGGTGCTATCCCGGCCTTCGCAACCGCTCCTGCCCTGATCCTCGTGGGAGGCCTGATGGTAACCGGCCTAGGCGAGATCGAGTGGACCGACCCCGTCATCGCGATCCCGGCCTTCCTTACGGTGACGACGATTCCGTTGACCTGGTCGATCGCAGACGGTCTCAGCTTCGGGTTGAGCAGCTATGCCCTGCTGGAGGTGCTCACAGGCAGAGCGAAGCGTTCAAGCTGGATGCTCTACATCCTGGCCGCGCTGTTCCTTGCACGCTTTTTCTTCCTGCATCACTCGTAGCATCTACCCCGAAACTCCGAGGAAGTTTTTCCGGCAGATTCTCACTGGCGACGCGAAAAATGCCCCGGCTGCAAACCGGGGCATTTCGTTCAACTTCTTGCTTCCCAGGATTGATCCGAGGATCGTGCCTGGCAATCTCTTCTAGCGGCCTAGGCTTGGCGCCTGTCGCAGAGGTGCTCCGCCCGTCACGCCATCCTGTACAGCCTGGTAGGAGACGATCGTCTTCAGAGTCTCGTATGGGATGTTGGTGGTCAGCGGAATCAGGCGTCCGTTGATTGCAAGCATGGGAGTCTGCGAGACCCCGATGTCCTCGCCCAGCTTGAGAGAGGCTTGCACGGCGTTCTTCGTCTCCGCAGTGGAGGCGCAGGTGTCGATGGCGGCAGGATCAAGCCCTGCCTTGGTGACCGCATCTTTGAGGGTCTGGTCGCCGGTCGCCGGAGTAAGCGCAGCCTGCTTGTCGAAGACGTCGGCAGCGTAGGTGAAGAAGGCGTCGTTCTTCTGCTTCGTCACGCAGTAGCCGTAGGCCGCAGCCTTGAAGGCGAAGGGGTGAATATCTGCGAGGGGGAAGTTTTGAAAGACGATCTGGGCGTTGGGAAAGTCCTGGGCAAGCCGATCCATGATGGGCTGAGCCTCCTTGCAATGCGGGCATTGCAGGTCGGCAAATTCCACCAACTGAAGGTCCTTCCCTGCCGCTCCGCGGTGGGCGCCATCCGCCCGCTCCTGGAGCATCTTACGGGCATCTGCGAACGGGGCTGCACCGAAGGAGATGACCCCCGAGCTGTCGGCGATGGCGTGCTTGCCGTCCGGCAATACGAAGAACGACGCAGCCGAAACCTTCGCATTCGGCTTTTTGTCGGAGACATAGACCACGACCTTGCTGACGCCAGGAGCCTGGGTAGTCTGGATGGCCTCAACCCTCCAGATACGATCCGGGTCATAGCCCCAAAGCGCCTTCAGGAAGGAATCGACCGTAGCCGCCGTGGGCGTGCTGGCGGTGAAAAACTTGGGGTTGACCGGAGGAAACGGATCCGGGTGGCTGGAGGGGTCGAGCGTCTGAAGTTCCAGCTTCGGATGATTCTGCTGGGCGGGAGTTGCCTGGGCAGCGGGTGCCTGCGCTGAAGCAAAGAGTGCGGCGCCAAGCAGAGGCGCCAGTGCGGTCGACAGAATATGAGATCTCTTCAAATCACGAAACCTTTCTTGAACCTGCGGTCAGAGAACCACAGACGACTGTAATTAGACCTGAACTTTGACTGCGATGGGAAATCGCCGTCCAGTTCCGAAGGATTTTGGAGTCACCTTGAGGACCGGAGCGGCCTGCTGGCGTTTGTACTCGCTCTGTTCGACGAGCTTCAGCACGGAACGTACCAGCGCAGGATCGACGTTCTGCTCCTTGGCGATCTGTTCGGCAGAGAGGAACCGCTCAATGTAGGCCATCAAAATAGGATCGAGAACCTCATAGGGCGGCAAAGAGTCGGTGTCCTTCTGGCCGGGGCGCAGCTCTGCCGAGGGCGGCTTGGTGATGGTGTTCTGCGGGATGATCTCACGGGTACGATTGGCATACTCGGCCAACTGGTAGACGCGGGTCTTATAGACATCGCCGATCACGGCCAGCGCTCCGACCATATCGCCGTAGAGCGTGCAGTATCCAACAGACATCTCGCTTTTGTTTCCGGTGGTGAGGACCAGCGCGCCGAACTTGTTGGACACAGCCATCAGCAGGGTCCCGCGGATGCGCGACTGCAGATTCTCTTCCGCAAGGCCAAAGGCAGTTCCCGCGAAGAGCGGCTCCAGCACCTTCTGGAACTGCGCGAAGACATCGTGGATCGGCAGAAGCTCGAAGCGGATGCCAAGATTCTGGGCAAGATGGCGCGCATCTTCGATGGAGCCGAGCGAGGAGTACTCGCTGGGCATACCGACGCCGATGACGTTCTCCGCTCCTAGTGCCTCGACCGCGATCGCTGCGACCAATGCGGAGTCGATCCCTCCGCTCAGTCCGATGAGGACCTTGCTGAAGCCGCATTTCCGCACATAGTCACGCGTTCCAAGGACGAGCGCCTGCCAGATCTCGCCGATCTCATCACACGCAGCGGTAGCAGCATCACCGGTGTGCGGGATATCGACAACCACCAGATCTTCTGTAAAGCAGCCACCACGAGCAACCACCTTGCCCGAAGGGTCCAGCACCAGTGAGGATCCATCGAAGACCAGGCCGTCGTTACCGCCGACCTGATTGACCAGAACCACGAAGGCCCGATGGCGCTGGGCGATCGCTGCGAGCATGCGCTCCCGTATAGCGGGTTTTCCTTCGCTGAAGGGAGAAGCCGAGATGTTGAGGATGATGCGAGGATAGCGGTCCAGGTCCTCCGCATCGGCCTGCCACTGCTGCATCAGCGCGTTGACCGGGTCGATGGGATAGAGCTGGCGCGGCCAGAAGTCCTTGTCGTTCCAGGCGTCCTCGCAGATCGTAATCGCCATAGGCTGATCGCCGAGTGAGGTCAGCGACTGAGACGCAGCGGGCTCAAAGTATCGCTGCTCATCGAAGACGTCATAGAACGGAAGCAACATCTTCTGCTGGACGAAGGCCTGTCTGCCCTGTGACAGCAGCGCGGCGACGTTGGAGACGCGTTTGCCGACCTGTGAGGCAGCGGGTGTAACCGATCCGACGAGAAGAGCGGGACGGCCTGAAGCGGCGGTCCACACAGCCAGCTCATGGATGGCCTGCCCGGCACGCTGAAGAAAGGCTTCCTTCTCGAGGAAGTCGGCGGGAGGATAACCGCAAATGGCCAGCTCAGGAAACACAACCAGCTCGGCACCCTGTTGGGATGCACGAGCTGCGAATTCGAGGATCTTGCTGGTGTTTCCGGTGAAGTCCCCCACCGTGGGGTTGATCTGCGCAAGAGCTATCTTCACAGCTCCTAGTCTAATCCCTCGCAGGCCGGCAGCGAGCGATCGCTAGCTGCCGGTTCCAGCGAAGACGACCCCGACGGTGCGCGCAAGGATCTTGAGATCGAGCCAGAGGCTCCAGTTCTCAACGTAGGCGGTGTCGAGCGAGATGTAGCTGTCGAACGACGGATCCTGCCGTGCCTCAACCTGCCAGAGTCCTGTGATTCCCGGCAACACCTCGAGACGGCGTAGATGGTCAAGCTCGTACTGCTCCACTTCTCGCGCGATAGGAGGACGGGGCCCGACGAGGCTCATGTCGCCCCGCAGGACGTTATAGAACTGCGGCAGCTCGTCGAGAGAATACTTGCGCAGAATCCGGCCGACCCGGGTGATGCGAGGATCGTTCGAGATCTTGAACAGGACGCTGTCGCGCTCGTTCATATGCGCCAGCTTCTCTTTCAGCTTGTCGGCGTTCTGCACCATCGTGCGGAACTTATAGCAGGAGAAGGTGCGACCCTTGCGCCCGATGCGATGCGCGCGGTAGAAGATCGGCCCTTCGGAATCCAGCCGCACCGCGATTGCGATTGCGAGCATGATGGGGGAAAGAATCGACAGCGCGATCGAGGAGAGCGTGATATCAAGCACCCGCTTGATAAGGAAGCCGGCCATCGGGAACTCGCGGCGATGCAACGGAATCGTGGGGAACTGACCGATGTACTCGACCGGCGCGTTCCAGGCGAGCCCATCGTAGAGATCCGGGACGACGCGGACATCGATACCGGCCTGGCGAGCCTCTTCCACGATGCCGATGATGAGCTTCTTGTCCCCGGGGACAGAGAAGAATATCTCATCCACGAACAGAGACCGCGCCAGCGAAAGGCAGTTGCGGACGTCACCGATCACATCGGAATCGCCCAGTTCTGCTTCGCGCTCGGTCAGAGCGACAAATCCTTTGAATCGATAGCCGAGGTGCTGAAGTGAATCCAGATGATTGCGAAGAGCATGTCCGACGCGCCCTGCACCTACAATCAGCACGTTGCGAGTCTCAATTCCTGCGGTGCTGCGCCGGTAGAAGCTTCTCCGCTGGATCGCGCGACGAACGCACAGAAGACCTGTGGAGATCGCTACCGTAAGCGCAACGACCGTACGGGAGACTCCGGCACCGTTTGAGAGATACAACGTTCCGCATAAGATCAGGCCAGCGGTCAGCGAGGCCTGGACCATCATGCGTTGCTCATGCAGGCCACTACGGCTTTGCAGAGGTCCGTAGAGTCCGTAGGAACGCGAAAAGAAAATTAGGCACAGGGCGTACCAAAAGAGATAGATCAGCAGCGTATGTGCAGGGACGTGAAAGACCCGAAACAGAACGGTCGATGCTGACGTCTGCGATGGAATGGAGACATGAATACGGAGTGCAATCAGCGCCGCGATGAAGACAGTAGCCAGATCGAGCGAGGCCCAGATGAGGCTTGTGCTGGAGGGGCGACGAAGAAGCGAAGATGAGGCTGATTGGTCCCGAGCACTGCGAAGAGCTGATCTTCTACCCGATACAATGACCTGTTGTAAATAATCCGGAGTCGCCATATTAAAGTCACGCCTTGACCAGGTTTTCAGGCTTGGAAGGTTGGTGATGACGGTCCCAGACGGACGACGCCTTACCAACAAAAGTTAAGTAAGTTCAGTCAAAGTTTTAGACACAAGGCTGAAACAGAAAGTTGCTCTAGATATCCGTCAAAGTATGGCGGTTCGATGATCTCTTCTATTTCTCTACTGTCGAGAGAGACCCTGGGGAGTACCTCTTCAGGATACCGGGGAGTTTGATCCTCTGCAAGTTGAGTCCCTACTTCCTTTTAGAAGTGACCGATGGGCTAGAGCCATACGTCTTCCGTGTCATTACTTAAGTCGTTACAACCGCGCAGTGATAGTAGGGCTGCGCGATTCACATTCCATTCATCATTGCGGCATCACGAGCTCATCCAGATCGAGAAACTCTCTCAGGATCGGATCGTTGCTCTTCTCCATCTCCTCCATCGTTCCGAAGAAGTGAGCCTTGCCTGAATGCAGGAAGACCACACGGTCCGCGAGACGTTTGGCGAAACGCATATCGTGAGTGACCACGATGCTGGTCAGATGGAGCTGCTGCTTGAGCCGCTCAATCAGGTCGCCCAGCAGATGTCCCATCAGAGGATCCACCATGGTCGTGGGCTCGTCGTA
>DASTSJ010000411.1:0-3670 GCA_035760765.1 Edaphobacter sp.
GTGAGATAACCGAGCTGCTTCGCCAGCAGATCGAAAACTATGAGCAGAAGGTCCAGATCGACGAGGTTGGCACGATCATCTCGCTGGGCGACGGAATTGCGCGCGTTCACGGCCTCGACAAGGTCATGGCCGGTGAGCTGATCGAGTTCCCGCACGGTGTAGCCGGTTTGGCGATGAACCTGGATGAAGACCAGGTCGGTGCTGTGCTTCTGGGCGACTATACGGAGCTGAAAGAAGGCGACCAGGTCAAGCGCACCGGACGCATTATGTCAGTTCCCGTAGGCGAGGCGATGATTGGCCGCGTGGTCAACGCTCTTGGTCAGCCGATCGACGACAAGGGCCCGATCAACACGACCGAGTTCAACCCGGTCGAGCGTCTGGCTCCGGGCGTTATTGCACGTCAGTCCGTTCGTGAGCCGATGGCGACCGGTATCAAGGCGATCGACACGATGATTCCGATCGGCCGCGGCCAGCGCGAGCTGCTGATCGGCGACCGTCAGACCGGTAAGACCGCGATCGCGCTCGACACCATCATCAACTCGGCCAAGAACAACCTCATCTGCATCTACTGCGCAGTCGGCCAGAAGCGTTCGTCTGTTGCGCAGGTTGTGCAGACACTGGAAGAGAACGGCGCCATGCCGTACACCATCGTTGTAGCAGCGACCGCTTCCGAGCCTGCTCCGATGCAGTACCTGGCTCCGTTTGCCGCGACCGCTATCGGAGAGTACTTCCGCGACAACGGGAAGCACGCCCTGGTGATCTACGACGATCTCTCCAAGCATGCCGCTTCGTATCGCGAGATCTCGCTGCTGCTGCGCCGTCCGCCGGGACGTGAGGCATATCCGGGCGATGTCTTCTACCTCCATTCGCGTCTACTGGAGCGCAGTTCGAAGCTGTCGGATGAACTCGGTGGTGGTTCGCTCACGGCTCTCCCGATCATTGAGACACAGGCTGGTGACGTATCGGCCTACATTCCGACGAACGTCATCTCGATTACCGATGGCCAGATCTTCCTTGAGACCGATCTGTTCAACTCCGGTATCCGTCCCGCCGTCAACGTTGGTCTGTCGGTTTCGCGTGTAGGATTCGCTGCCGCGGTGAAGGCGACCAAGCAGGTCGGTTCCACCCTGAAGCTGGACCTCGCACAGTATCGCGAGCTTGCAGCCTTCGCGCAGTTCGGATCGGACCTTGATCCGGTCACGCAGCGCCAGCTCAACCGTGGCCAGCGCCTGACCGAACTCCTTAAGCAGCCTCAGTTCCAGCCCCTTCCGTTTGAGAAGCAGGTTGCGATCATCTTCGCTGGTGTAAACGGCCTTCTGGACGATGTTGCCGTTACCGATCTCCGCGCCTTCGAGGATGGTCTTTATCCCTATCTCGATTCTTCGAGCGGCGGTAATGTCCTCGCCGACATCGCCAGCAAGAAGGCGATTGATGACGATCTGAAGAGCCGCCTTACCCAGGCGATCAATGACTACAAGGGCACCTTCCTGGCGCAGCGCAAGGAGAAAGAGACGGCTCAGGCCAAGTAGACCATGGCAAACGTACTCGATCTACGGCGTCGTATCCGCAGCGTGAAGAACACGCGGCAGATCACCAAGGCCATGAAGATGGTCTCGGCGGCGAAGCTCCGCCGCGCGCAGGAACGTGCTTTGCAGGCGCGTCCGTATGCGCAGATGATCTCGAGCGTTCTGGAATCGCTTGTGCGCCGCTCCGATCTATACAGCGAGGAGACGGGCGAGATTCGTCACCCTCTTCTTGTGGAGCGCGAAGAGAAGAACGTACTGGTCGTCGTCATCGCGGGCGACAAGGGCTTCGCGGGCGCATTCAACTCCAATATTACGAAGGCGGCGCATGCGTTTATCAACGCGCGTCGTGCTCTCGGACAGAACATCGACATCGAGCCCGTCGGCCGCAAAGCTCGTGACCTGGTAGGGAAGAGATACCCTGCTGCTGTTTATGAGAAGAAGGAAGAGCACTACGACAACGACCTGGCTACTCACTATGAGGTCATCCGTCATCGTTCTGCTCAGGTCGAGACGACCGGCGATCATCCCACCCTGTTGAACAAGGTTGATATCCAGCAGGTTAGTGGCCTCGCTCATTCCATCATCGAGCGCTACACGCGGGCTGAGATCGACTCGGTATACATCGTCTACAACGAGTTCAAGTCTGTGATCGCGCAGCGTGTTGTTGTTGAAAAGCTGCTGCCGATCCGTAAGCTTGGATCGCACGAGATCACGGTGGCCGAGGAGATGACCGAGGAGCAGAAGGAAGCTGCAGCGCATGCGGCGATCACCTCGGGTGTCAGCCTTACTGTTCCGGAAGATTCGGTCGTCGAGTCGGAGGCGAAGAAGTTCGGAACCGCTGAGGTGGATTACATCTTCGACCAGACACCGGAGAAGCTCTTCCGTCACCTGATGCCGAAGTATGTGACGACACAGATCTTCCACGCCCTGCTGGAGTCCTCGGCTGCGGAACATGCGGCCCGAATGACGGCGATGGATTCGGCGACGAACAACGCCGGTGACATGATCGACGCACTTTCGCTGGAGATGAACCGGGTGCGGCAGGCAGCGATTACGAAGGAAATTATCGAGATTGTGAGCGGAGCGGCCGCTCTGTAGACGAAAGGCATCCGCGGAAAAGAAAGAGACCTATGGCAGAGAATATTGGAAAAGTCATATCGATCAGCGGCCCCGCCGTTGACATTCAATTCGAAGAGGCGAAGATGCCGGCCATCTACCAGGCCGTGCGGATCGTCAGCGAAGGCTTCGACGTTCCTGATCCGAAGGATGTAGTGGTCGAGGTTCAGCAGCACCTTGGCGAAGGCCGTGTTCGCTGCATCGCCATGACCGCCACCGAGGGTCTCGTACGTGGCATGAAGGCCATCGATACAGGCGCTCCTATCTCCGTTCCTGTTGGACGTGAGACACTCGGACGCGTTCTCAACGTGCTTGGCGAGCCGGTGGATGAGCTTGGCCCTGTGAATGCCAAAAAGTATCTTCCAATTCATCGCCAGGCTCCTGCGTTTGATGAGCAGTCGACCAGCGAGGAGATGTTCGAGACGGGCATCAAGGTCATTGACCTGATTCAGCCGTTCTTGAAGGGCGGAAAGATCGGCCTCTTCGGCGGCGCCGGCGTCGGCAAGACCGTCGTCATCCAGGAGTTGATCAACAACGTCGCCTCGAAGCACGGTGGTTTCTCTGTGTTTGCCGGTGTGGGTGAGCGCACCCGTGAAGGCAACGACCTCTGGCACGAGTTTCAGGAGTCCGGCGTTATCGATCCCCGAGACTACACGAAGTCCAAGGCCGCACTGATCTACGGCCAAATGACCGAGCCGCCGGGAGCACGTCTGCGTGTCGCTCTGACGGGTCTCACGGTTGCAGAAAACTTCCGTGACGAAGAAGGCGCCGATACGCTGCTGTTCATCGACAACATCTTCCGCTTTACGCAGGCAGGTTCTGAGGTTTCGACGCTGCTGGGCCGTATGCCTTCCGCAGTAGGCTACCAGCCGAACCTCGCGACCGAGATGGGCCAGTTGCAGGAGCGCATCACCTCCACGAAGAAGGGTTCGGTAACCTCGGTGCAGGCAGTGTACGTCCCGGCCGACGACCTTACGGACCCCGCTCCGGCGACCACCTTTGCCCACCTTGATGCGACGACCGTGCTT
>DASTSJ010000412.1:0-2156 GCA_035760765.1 Edaphobacter sp.
GCAAAGGCTCTTGCTATTTGTACAGCCTACACTTACGTCTATGCTGAATAAGTGATGGTGAAGACGTAATCCAACATGTCGTCGCCAGTCGAAGGAAGCATTCCCTGCGATCCGAATGCGGATGTTTCGAGCCATAGACGCAGCTAGTAATACTCTCCCATGCGAACCAACCGGGATGCGACCGGCTGCTTCTGCTCAAGAAGTGCCGTAATCCGTGCGGCCATCGCATCGATCTCGCAACAGGATTCCTGCTTTAAATCCACTCCACATCTCGTCTGCAACAGGGCGCGGGCTGAACGGTATTCCTCGGTAGGCATCAGGCCGGTCTCTACCTTGAGTCCTGTCATTTGCTCAAGCACCAGAGCTGCGGAGGCATCCAGATGATCCTCAAACCCAAGATAGAGAATGCGAGACCCGGCAACTCGCACAGGCAGCATCCGAAGTTGATCAATCAGAACAGTCGGCATCACCAACGCCATCTGATGCGCTGAAAATCCAGCGCTGCCGAGTATCGGTGCTCCCCACTGCTGAGCCAAGGCACGCGTGACTTTTTCCACCGCAAGTCCGCATTCGTTCACGAGTATCTCTCCAATGCGGCCGCCATTGTTCCGCTGAACATCAAGCGCATATTGCAGCTGCGCATTTGTGATCCAGCCCTGCGCGAGCATCAGCAATCCTAGCGGCACACGATGTCTGTGGGGAGCAGCCGTGTTGCCGCTATCTTTCGCCGCCTCACGTCGGACCGCGGCACGCACAAAGCTGAGAACACAGCTTCCACTGCATCCCCATCGATCCTCGAAGATGGGCCTTCTGCGGCTGCGCCACGGAGCGACCCAACTAGTCGTGCACTCGGGGCTCGCACAGGTGCGACGCTGCTGCTTCCCGTCAACAGCAGCAGGGCCAGACTGCGAAGAAAGATAACGATCCTCGACCCAGGCGAGAGGATTCTGGAGAGCGGGAATCTGTGAAGGGTCAAGATCGACTGTGGTCTTCTTACCTAAAAAAGGCATCGTATGCTCTCCAGCCGCAGTTGCGGCGTTGCTACCTCTGTTACCCGCAGCGCAAAGTTGCCACTCACCACTACAACCTCACCCCGTGCCACGATTCTGTCTCCAACGACCAGATCGACAGGCTCATCAACGTGCCGATCCAGCTCCAAAACGGTCCCCGGCCCAAGTTCGAGGACCTCATTCAACGCCATCTCGCGTGTCCCGAATCGTATGGTCGCATCAAGATCAATGTCATAAAGCAGATCCAGTTTGGAGCCGCCGTCCGGATTTGTATTTGCCATGACAGCCTCTTCCATCTCGCCTCCTTAATTTCCTCGCGGCGCGGCCGCGGAACCGACAGGAGCTTCCAATATCGGTGTGTATAGCGGGCTTTCGAGTCTGGCGCCGCGGTGCTCCCCGGTGCGCATCGCGCGAGCTTTACCCATCTGCAGACCGCCCACGATGAGTTCACATGCCTCGTGTCTTGCCATCGGAAGCCGCAGAACACTGCCCGCCTCAAGCGAACGTATCAGGCCGGCTCGCAGTCGAATTACGGGCAGTTGCAACTGCACCTCAACGCGCGAGTCCGCCATCAGCTCTCGCATTCTCGTCGCCGATTCCCTGGATCTTCTCCGCGGTCGATCCCCCTCCGCGATGAGCCGCCGCAAAATCGCGTTGAGAACGACCGCCGGGAGACAGAGATTCACCACTCCCTGCACCTCGGGCATGCGTACCTCGAAACTGACACACAGAGTCTTCTCTCCAAGCGTCATCATCCGTGCAGCCTGCGCCTCTGTCTCACGCTTTTCGAAAGCGAACTCGAGTCCGACCGCCTGCCATGCAAGGGTCAACTCCTGAACAATCATCTCGATTACGGACCGCATAATCGCCTCTTCGACATCGGTAGGCTCTCGAGGGGGCGCCGTGCGACCGACGCCTCCGAGCAGCACATCGACGATCGGAGCCACAAGCGCAAGATCGAGTTCCAGCAGGCCAACTGCACCTAACGGCTCCAGCCGGAGCGAACAGATGTAGGCCATCGCAGACAACCGCTCAAGAAACTCGCTGAAGGGTAGCTGTTCGCCCGCCACCAGCTTGACGCGAAATGACATTCGCAGCCACGTACCCATGGAATGCATCAGGTTCCTTGCGAAGAGGTCATTCACA
>DASTSJ010000413.1:0-5502 GCA_035760765.1 Edaphobacter sp.
GGTCCGTTTCTCATGACGGACCGTATTCCCTTTTCGCACGCGCCCTCAGAGGCATAGGTCTCACTTCTGCCGAGGATCTCTTCACTCGCCGATCGGAGAACGAAGAAGGGTTGAGAATGCGCCGAATGTTTCCTCTCGAAGCGATCGGAGAGCAGGCAGTTCGCACGGACCGATTCGATCGCCTGAAGGGCATTGAACTTGGAACGGTAGGTTTCGCCGGCGAGAATAGTCTCGCCGTTGGCAGCTTTCAGATAAAACGTGAACCGATGGCCCGGAGCAACTTTCAACTCGTAACGGGCTGACATGCCTTCCTCCGCATTGCCTGCAAACAAAGTCCGGCGTCCACGGAGGGGGCCTGGCCGGGCAGCACACAATGTACCGCATTTACGGCAGGAAAGACGAGGGGGATAAAGATATCTCTCTTGGTAGAAAGAGCGTTACTGCAACAGGCTCTCTTCCGAGCGCAGCCGTACAATCCGGTCCACCGCGTAAGGGGCCCGGTGCGATGCGGTGTGGAAGTGCCGCACCTGCAGCTCGCCTAACAGACCGATGCCGATCATCTGCACCCCGGCCAGAATGAGGACGCCCGCGACGACGAAGAGCGGACCGTGCATATCCATGACATGCTGGCCGGTGATCAGCTTGAGGATCAGGAGCCAGGCAGCAAGTGCGCCGCCGGCGAACGAACTGAGTGCGCCGATGGTTCCGAAGAAGTGCAGCGGACGCGTCATGTACTTCAGCAGAAAGCGGATGGTCAGCAGGTCGAAGAAGACCCGGAAGGTGCGGGAGATTCCGTAATGGCTCTTGCCAAACTGGCGGCTCGGATTGGAGATGGGGATCTCGCAGATGCTTGCGCCGTACCACGAGGCGAGCGCCGGGATGAAGCGGTGCATCTCGCCGTAGAGCGGAATGTTATGGATGACCTCGCGCCGGTACGCCTTGAAGGTCGTGCCGAAGTCGTGAATGTTGACTCCGCTAAGCGTAGCCATCAGCCAGTTTGCAGCACGCGAAGGGATGCGGCGCATGATGAAGTTGTCGCCGCGCTGCGAGCGCCAGCCGCTGACGACGTCGTAGCCTTCTTCCAGCTTGGCAAGAAAGTTCGGGATCTCGTCAGGCGAGTGCTGCAGATCGCCATCCATGGCGAGAATAAAGTCGCCTTGCGCGTGGTCGAATCCGGCTGCCAGTGCCGAGGTTTGGCCGAAGTTGCGGCGCAGTTTGATGACAAGCACGCGCGAGTCGACCGCAGCGATCTCTTCCAGCAGACGGTAGGTACGATCCCGCGAACCGTCATCGACAAAGACCAGTTCGAACGTCTCGCCGATGTGCTCCATGACTGCCTTCAGGCGGTCATAGAGGGTCGTGACATTGTCTTCTTCGTTGTGGAAAGGAACTACGATCGAGTATTTCGGCACACCTAAGATGATACTCCGGTTCGTAACCGGAGTGACAAGATAGTAACCAAACGATTAGGAATCAAAATCAGTACACAAGCGAGCCAGGCTTCATGCATGACTTGCATTTACGTAATTCAAACTATTGAATTAGCTAAGCTTATCCATTTCGGAACATCTGCTTGATGCCGCGCAATGCCTGCCGAGTGCGCTCCTCGTTTTCGATCAGCGAGAAGCGAACGAAGCTGTCGCCATGTTCTCCAAAGCCTACGCCGGGGCTTACCGCTACCTTAGCTTCGGTGAGCAGCTTCTTGGAGAACTCTATCGAGCCGAGTGCGCGGTACTGCTCCGGGATCTTTGCCCACGCAAACATGGTTGCCTTGGGCATCTCTACAGGCCAGCCAAGTTTGTTGAGCCCCGGAACGAGGACATCACGACGGCACTTGTAATTCTCGACGATCTCTCGCACGCAATCCTGAGGGCCCTCGAGCGCTTGAATGGACGCGACCTGAATGGGCGTAAAGGTGCCGTAGTCAAAGTAGCTTTTGATGCGGCCGAGGGCGGCAACCAACTTTTTATTGCCAACCATAAAGCCGACACGCCAGCCGGGCATGTTGTAGCTCTTGGACAGCGCGAAGAACTCGACCGCGATGTCTTTGGCGCCGGGAACCTCCAGGATGCTGGGAGCGCGATAGCCGTCGAAGACCAGGTCGGCATAGGCGAGATCGTGAACGATATAGATGCCGAGTTCCTTGCACAGCTCTACGACCCGCTCGAAGAACGGAAGGTCAACGCATTGGGTGGTCGGGTTCGCCGGGAAGTTGAGGATGAGTAGCTTGGGACGCGGCTCCATGCGGGGCAGTTCGTACTCGAGCCGGGCGAGGACTTCATCGGCGGTAGCGTCAGCGATGTTGATGCTCTGGACGCGCGAACCCGCAATAACCGGGCCGAAGATATGGATGGGGTAGCTGGGATTTGGGACCGCAACCGTATCGGCGTCATCGAGCACGGCGAGACAGAGATGGGCGATGCCCTCCTTGGAGCCGATGGTGACGATCGCCTCGGTTTCGGGGTCGATGTCGACGTTATAACGGGTCTTGTACCAGTTCGAGATGGCACGGCGAAGGCGAGGGATGCCGCGCGAAAGCGAGTAGCGGTGCGTCTGGGTCTTCTGGGAAGCCTCAATCAGCTTGTCGACGATGTTCTTCGGGGTAGCGCCGTCGGGATTTCCCATTCCGAAGTCGATGATGTCTTCGCCACGCTTGCGGGCGGCCGCCTTCATCTCGCTTGTAATGTTGAAAACGTATGCCGGCAGCCTCGTCAGTCTTCTGAACTCTTCCATTGCCTTACCGCTTGCCCTCTCCATCCATCATGCCATTGCTGAGGGATGGCCTTATTTTCGATTGAAGTGAAATTCGTATGCGCTACTTGGCAGTTACGGCTATCTGAACGGGTAGGCTTCTGGGTGGATAGCACGCCGCATTGTCGCACGCCTGGTAGTGAAGGATACCGGCGACGGTATGTTCTCCCTCTCGTGCGACCACTGGGAGCTTGACCGTAAAAGTGCCGGTGTAGACGTCCAGCTTCTCCGAAGGGTTGAAGCTGAAGCTGTAGAGCGTTCCGGCGGGATACTCAGGGGCAGACGCCTTGATGTCTGTCGACTGGTCAATCTTCAGCGCTGTCGGGATCAGTAACTCGGACTTCGGAGTATGTGAGTTGACGTGATAGCCGTCAGCGACGCGAAAGTGCAGCTCGATGACCTCACGCTTCCCCGCCTTCACATCCTGCTGCTCGGCCTGGTAGCTGACGTACTGCTTTGGCTTGGGTCCGGGCATGGGAAGACTTCCCTGTTGGCCGCAGGCCATCCCGGTGAGCAGCAGCACTGCTGTGGCGATCATGCGGTTCACAGTCCGCCAGCCTCCGTTGCAGCACCGGACGCAATGGTCTTCTTGATATTTGCCTCGATCTGGTCCTTCGAGCCAAGACCCGCAGTCTGTTCGACGATGGTGCCGTTGCGATCGACATAGAACGACATTGGCAGCACATCCAGACCGCCGTAAGCATCCTGAACCTTGCCGTCAGTCAGCAGGATGGGGTAGGTCACGCCGGACTTCTGGGCGACCTTCGAGATAACGTCCTTGCCTGCATCCGCATCGTCTGCGAGTCCGAGAATCTCGAAACCCTGCGAGGCATACTGGTTGCGAAGCTGCTCGAACCATGGCATCTCGACCTTGCAGGGACCGCACCAGGTCGCCCAGAAGTTGATCAGGACGGGGCGGCCTTTATAGTCGGCGAGCGAGACTTTTTTGCCGTCTAGGTTGGTAAGGGTAAAGTTGGGAGCCTTTTTGCCGCGCATCTTGGGCGCCAGGTCGTCTTCGCCCTGGGCCTGACCGCCTTTGTCAGGGATGAGAACGACCTGATTCTCCCGTGCCTTCTGCATTGCCAGCTTTCGCTCGCGCAGGTTGTGCCAGCCCGCCCAAAGCAGTAAGGCAATTCCTACGACCATGACACCCAGAATTGAGGCTCGACGCATCCGTCTCACTTTCCTGCCCCAGACTGCATGGGAGTTCTTCCATGTCTCTGCGGGCGCTTTCCTCTAGTTTAGACGGAAAGCCCTCAAGGCTGGTCACGCAACGGAAAACATCCTGTCTATCTGCTAGCATCGAAAAGTCTAAGGACGATGGAAGAGCCTCCACGCAAACCGGAAAATCGCACCTGGCCCTCAGAGTATGTGCGCATCGAGGCTCAGGCGCTGCTGGAGTTGGCGATCAAGCTCGATGGCCCAATGCTGCCGGCGTTCACCGAAGCAGTGGATCTGGTCTTGCAGGCAATTGCCCGCCGCAACCGGGTTATCGTCACCGGGATCGGCAAGAGCGGCATCATTGCTCGCAAGATTGCGGCAACGCTTCGGTCTACCGGAAGTCCAGCCCACTATCTGCACCCCGCTGAAGCAGTCCATGGCGATCTCGGCATGCTCGCGCGTGGGGACACCGTTATTGTGCTGTCGGCCAGCGGAGAGACAGAGGAGCTTCTTCGACTGCTTCCCCTGCTGAAGCGCATGGCAGACAAGCTGGTTACCTTCTGCGGCAATCTATCTTCAACTCTGGCGCAATCCAGTGACGTCGTCCTGGATACAAGCGTGACCTGCGAAGCGTGCCCGAATAACCTGGCCCCCACAGCCTCGACGACCGTCATGCTTGCGCTGGGCGATGCGCTTGCCCTGGAGGTCAGTAGCCGCCGCGGCTGGAGAGCAGAAGATTTCGCCGAGCTGCACCCCGGAGGTCGCCTCGGCAAGCGTTTGGCGAGGGTGGGCGAGCTGATGCATGCTGCCGACGCCCTGCCTAAAGTGGCACCAGCAACGCCAATGCCTGAAGTGATTTACGAGATGTCGCGCAAGAAGCTCGGAATGACAACGGTTGTTGGAGATGGCGATGCGTTGCTGGGCATGATATCTGACGGCGATCTGCGAAGACTTTTTGAGCGTGACGGCGGCAGGGCGCTGGATCACTCCGCTGGAGAGATCATGAATTCGAATCCCGTCACCATTGAGCCGGGGGCGTTCGCATCGTCAGCGCTGGCCCTGATGGAAGAAAAGAAGATCACTTCCCTCATCGTAACCTCGCAGGATGGCAGAACCGAAGGAGTGCTCCACCTGCACGATCTGTGGACGCTGGAGTTGATCTGAGGTTCCTACGCGACTCGATCGAAGCTCACGAGGGTACAAGACTCGCAGCTCAACCCAAAGCGTCCCGATATACGCCGAACGCTAGACGTAGTAGATATTTCCGTCAGCGCCACGCTTGATAAGCCTGCGATAAGCATCGTCGACGATCTCGTAGCACTCACAGGCTGCCTTCTTCAACAGTGGCCTGTTGGAGATGGTGATCTTGCCGCGGCTGTATTCGATGCTGCCAGTGCGCTGCAGTTCACCCGCGGCCACGGTTAGGGTGGACCGCTGCACGCCGAGCATCTGCGCGAGGAACTCCTGGGTGAGCGCGATGCGGTCGCCGTCGCTGCGATCGTGCGACATGAGTATCCAGCGGCACAGGCGCTGCTCGACCGGATGCAGGCGGTTGCATGCGGCGGACTGCGACACCTGGTTCAGGAACGC
>DASTSJ010000414.1:0-6005 GCA_035760765.1 Edaphobacter sp.
GACTCCCGAGCCGATAACGGCATCGCCGAGGTAGTTCAGATGGTTTGCCTTGGAGCCGGCACCCATCGTCACTTTCTTGGTCTCTACAAAGTTGCCGACGTGCGCGCCTTTGCCGATGTGGCTTTCGGGCCGGAGATGAGCATAGGGACCCAGAACGGCGGCGTCTGCGATGGTGGCAGAATCCATGATGCATCCGTTGCGGACGGTGACGTTATCACCGAGAGTGCTGTTCTGGATAACGGAGTAGGAGCGTATGCGGCAGTCAGACCCAACGATGGTGCTTCCGAGCAGCTGTACATAGGGTTCGATCACTGTGTCCGCTCCGACGGTAACCTCGCTATCGATAACGGTGGTCTCGGGACGGAAGATCGTGACTCCGGAGGCCATCAAACGACGCGCCGTGTCGAGGCGCATGGCGGCGTCGAGATGCATCATCTCGGCGATCGTGTTTGCTCCGAGAACTTCGTCCACGCTGTCGGCCTTGACCGCGACGACGCGCTGATTGTCGGCGACCAGCATGGCAGCGACGTCGGTCAGGTAATATTCGCCGTGCGCATTATTGGTGTCGAGCAGATCGAGTTTTTCGAAGAGGGCGGAGGTACGAAAGCAGTAGATTCCGGAGTTGATCTCAGGTGTGTTGAGCTGGTCGGGCGTGAGTGATTTCTGCTCGACGATTGCGAGCACCTCGGGTGCATCGGTCTCCGGATGGGCACGAAGCACGCGCCCGTAGCCGGTAGGGTTTTCAGGCACGGCGGTGAGGATGGTCATCGCGGCGTGTTCGCTCAGGTGGACCTGGCGGATCTGCTCGATAGTCTCAGGGCGAATGAGTGGGACGTCGCCGGAGAGGACCAGGAGATTTTCCGGGATTGCGGCCCCGGAGAGCGCGAAGAACGCTTTGACCATCTGCAGAGCGTGTCCTGTTCCTCGCTGTTCTTCCTGCAGGACGAACTGAACGCCGGTGGATTCGACGGCGGCGCGAACGCGGTCGGCCTCGTGGCCGATGATGCAGTAGATGTTCTTTGGCTCAACAACGTGCCGGGCGGCGGCGATGACGTGGAGGAGAAGCGCACGGCCGCCGATCTCATGGAGGACCTTCGGACGTTTGCTCTTGAGCCGCGTACCCTTGCCAGCGGCCATGATAGCGATGGCGAATTGTGTCGTTTGCATGTCAGGTAATCTTCTCACGCCCGGTTCTAGGCGTCCTTGAAAAGAATGCCAATCGCTATTGCACACTGGCATCCGCCTCGCGATATACCGGTATCTGCAGGCAACAAAAAGACCCGGCACGAGGCCGAGCCTTCTTGCTATCCCGCCCAGAGATTACTTTGCAGGCTTTGCTGGAGGCGGCGGAATGGTTATGTCGAGCGTTGTGACTTTTCCAAGGGTGCTAAGAGGTGGCTTGATCTCTCCCTCATTTCCAACGACCACAATGCCAAGCTTCGACGGATCCACGTATTTACGAGCTACGCTCGCGACATCTTCTGCGGTGACCTTTTCTATGCCTTGCTTATACCGCTCGAGGAAGTCGGAAGGATAACCGTAGAAGGCCAGCGTCACCTGTTCGTTCAGGGTTTTCTCCGGTGAATCGAAGTGGAAGATGAAGGAGTTAAGAAGCTGATCTTTCGCCTTCGCCAGTTCGGTCGTTGAGGGAGGAATCGTCTTGAGACGGTCCACTTCATCGAGCATCGCCTTGGTGGCCGCTATAGTTGATGCGCTCTTCGTTCCCGCGATGACGTAGAAGATTCCAGGGTGATCGTAGGAGGCTCCGAAGCTGCCATCGACCGAGTAGGCGAGTCCCAACCGTGTGCGTACGCTCTGCACGACGCGCGATCCGAATCCTCCCGAGAAGACCTCGTTCATCACGCTGAGGGCGTAGTAATCGGGATTCTTCCGTTCTGTTCCGAGCCCGACGATGAGGACATTGGATTGATTTACGTCGTCCTTTTCTGCGAAGCGGATGCCGGGTTTAGGGTCCGTGAAGGTGAATTTCTCCGCCGGAAAAGCGGAGCCACGCTGCAGAGGTTCGAAGGCTTCACGAAGCTTCTTCTCCATCTCGGAGGAGTTAAAGTCCCCGGAGACCGCGACGATCATCTCATTGGGGATCACCGTGCGATCATGCCACTGCTTCAGATCATCCACCGTAACGGCTGCCACAGTGGCGAACTCCGGCTGGCGTGCGAATGGGCTTTGAGCACCGTACACCAGCTTGATCGCTTCCCGTACCGCAATGCCGCTGGCGTCATCGTTCCGGCGCGAGATGCTGGTGTAGAGCTGCCGTTTGGCCAGAGCGAGCTTGTCCTCTTTGAAGGATGGATGAAGGAGGAGGTCAACAGCGGAGGCGAAGACGGTATCGAAGTCGCCCTTGAGGCTGGACCAGCGCAGAGACGTATTAGCGGATCCACCGCTGGTCTCTATCTGAGCTGCCTTCGATTCCAGGATGTCATCAAGCTTGTCGCCGTTTGTGGTCGCGGTTCCACTGGTGCGCCATGCTTCACCGTATATCGAGACGAGTCCCACCTTGTTGGCTGGCTCATCGCGGCTGCCGCCTCGAATGAGGATGCTGCCGTTAATGAAGGGAAGCTCGTGATCTTCCTGAAGGAAGATGACCAGACCGTTCGCGAGCTCGATGCGCTTTGGCTGCTCAGGTTTGAACTCCGGCAGAGGAGGGATAGCGATCTTCTTCCACGGCTGCGATGGGGCGTGCGTAGCCGCACTGGCCGTTGGCTGCGCAGTCTTCGTCTGTGCGGTGAGAGGAGGCAACGGGAAAAATGTGCTGGCGGCGAAGACTGCCGCGATGGTCCATGAAGATCGAGTCATGAGATGGGTCACTCAGCACCTCCCTGATTCCGGGCAGATGCTTTTGGTGCTACATATTCAATGCGTGCGCTGGTGCGGTTGCTGTCGAGGAAGACTTTGTTGGCGACACGACGAATGTCAGCCTTGGAGACGGCATCGATCTTGTCGAGATCGCGGAAGAGCTGGCGCCAATCGCCGTAGCGGGTCTGGTACTCGGCGAGTTGATGGGCGAGCCCCTCGTTGTCGGCCAGGCCCCGTAGAAGGTCTGCTCGAGCTCGTGTTTTGAATCGTTGCAACTCCTCGTCTGTTACATCCTCGGTCTTCAGGCGTTCGAGCTCCCTATGAATCGCGATGCTCATCTCGTCCGGCGTGTGGCCTGGCAGAGGGACCGCGTAAAAGGCGAAGAGAGCGGGAAATTTATAGCCAGGAAATCCGGAGAATCCTTCTGCCTCGGCGGCGATCTTCTGGTCGCGAACGAGCGAGCGGTAGAGCCGGGCAGTGCGTCCGTTCGAGAAGATATCGGTAATGGCGTCGTAGACGGAGTCGTCCGGATCGCGGTAATCGGGACGGTGGTACCCCTCAATGTAGAAGGGCTGGGTGGCCTCGCGGATGACGACGGACTTCTCCGCAAACTGTGGAGGCTCTACAGTAGTCATCGGAACAGGCTTGGGGCCGGGAGGAATCTTCGAGAAGTAACGTTCGAGGATGGGCATGGTCTGCGAGGCCTTGAGATCCCCGACCACGGCAATCACGATGTTGGATGGAACGTAATACTTTTTATGGAACGCTTCGGCTTCCGTCGCGCTGACCTGAGAGATCTCGCTCTCCCAGCCAACGCCACTGCGCCCGTAGGGATGAGCGACGTAGGCGGTGGCGAGGAACTGTTCGACCATGCGCCCGATGGGGTTGGAGTCGATGCGCATGCGCCGTTCCTCCTGCACCACGTCCCGCTCCTTATAGAACTCACGCTGTACGGGATGTGCGATGCGCTGGCTCTCGAGGTAGGCCCAGAGCTCAAGCCGGTTGGACGGCATGGACCAGAAGTACTGTGTGGAGTCTTCGCTGGTCGAAGCGTTGATGCCTACGGCGCCGTTCTGTTCTGCGATCTCTGAGAACTGGTTGGGGATGACATACTTTTCAGCCGCAGCCTGAGCGTCTTCAAAGGCTTTTTTGAGCTGGGCCAGTTTCGCAGGGCTCTGTCCGACGCGCTTGCGATACTCATCGTCATAGGCGGCGTAGGCTTTCTCAACCTTAGCGAGCGCGACCTTCTCGGCAGGGTAGTTCGTCGTGCCGATCTCCGTCGAGCCCTTGAAGGCCATGTGCTCAAACATGTGAGCAAGACCGCTGTCGCCCTGGGGATCGTCGGCCGACCCTGCATCGACGAGGGTGTAGAAGCTGAAGACCGGAGCTTCCGGTCGTTCGCAGACGATGAGGGTGAGGCCGTTGGGAAGGACCTTCACGGTGGTGCGTTTCTCAAAGCTGGCGAGATCCTGCGCGCGCGCTGTGCTGAAGAGAGCGACGCCGAGGAGAAAGGTTGCAAGCACACGTCGAACAGGCACGTGGATACCTCCAGTGTAGTACCGCCGAAATTCTTACTATACCGAAGCTGCGGCGATGATCTTCGGTTGGACGAAGCAAAAACAGCATGTGCACTGCGTGTGGTTAAAAGAAAATGCTCCCGGAGCGCAATGAGAGCATCCGGGAGCAAAGGAGGAAACGTTAGAACAGCAGTCTGCCGCCCACCTGAATGATGCGCTGTCCTCCACCGCTGCCGGTGATCTGGCCGTAGTTCGAACTGCTCATCGAAGCGACAGGAGCTCCAAGGTTGACGAGGTTGAATACGTTTGATACCTCTCCGCGAAGCTGGAAGCGAAGCGCTTCGTGGATGTTGAACGTACGGAACAAGGAGGCATCAACATTGCGATAACCCGGAGCGTCGAGCTGATTCGGACGAGTGTTTCCGAGCAGACCCAACGGACCTACGCCGGGGCATCCCGCATCAACGCCTGGACGGCAATAGGCGCTGGTGTCGAACCACTGCTGCATCTCTGCTATGCGAGAGTGCTGAGGCAGTGTATGAGGATCTTTGCCGGGGATTACGCTCGGCCTGTTATTGCCCAGGCCTGAGAAGTAATTGTCGTTGCCGGTGGTGATGGTAAAGGGCTGGCCACTGTTGGCTGTCCAGATTCCTGTCACCGTCCAGCCGTTGAACGCGGTACGGACCAGTTTGTTGTAGCTATCGAAGTAGTCCGGCTTCCACACGAAGGACATCGTCATCATGTGACGGCGATCTTCAGTGGCCCGCTGGCGATACTCCAGCTGCGGATAGTTGGAATCAACGAAGATTCCGTTGAGGCCGCCGGTGGAATCAAGGAAGTTGCTCTGCAGATTCTTGCTCCACGTGTAATAACCGCGCGCGCTGATGTGGTGCGTGATGCGCTGTTCTATGACAACCTGCAGGGCGTTGTAGTTTGAGTTTTGGTTCGAACGAACAATCCAGACGTTGCCATAGGTCGGATCCGCTGCAGAATTTCCGAACATCGAATTCAGCGGACGCCGGTTGTTGACCGTGCTGCTACTGTTGGCGTAGCCACAGCCTTGCGTGGGATCGGAGCAGCTTGGCCCGCTGGTGCCTTGCGGAGTGACGTTGAAGATGGGACCGTTGATGTCGTTATAGAGAGGAAGCTTTCTGCTAAGCGAGCCAACATAGCTTGCTCCGAAAGCGAACCCATTGCCGAGCTGCTGCTGGAAACCGAAGTTGATCTGGATGGAGTACGGCCAGCGATAGTTCGGATCAAAGGCTGCAACCGAGTTCAACGGAAGGAAGGTCGCTCGTTTGTTCTTGTAATCGAACTGGAGGCTAGGATAAGGGTTGGTTCCCGTTGGGAACTCTGAAGGATCATTGCTGTAGGGATGGGTGAGTGAGGTGACTTTGCGATAGGTGCTGCGGACTGCGTAAGGCGCAAAGTTTGAAGGGAACTCCCACTCGTTTCCGGAGATACCGCCGAAGAAAAGGCCAGCAGCTCCATGGATAACGGTCTTGCCGTCGCCGTAGGGATCGTATGCAAACCCTACACGCGGTGAGACGTGATTGAGCGGTGTGAATGCTCCGCCCTTGGGTACGCCCGGATCGCCTGGGAAGAGCATACCCAGCGGAGCGAGCTTGCTGGAGGAACCAATGATGCTTACGTCAGAAAACGCGTGCGACT
>DASTSJ010000415.1:0-10639 GCA_035760765.1 Edaphobacter sp.
CATCGCGCATGTGCTTGGTCAGCATCTGGGCGTAGCTGGAGATGACAGCCAGCGGCGTGTTGACCTCGTGTGCAACGCCGGCGGCGAGCAGTCCAATCGAGGAGAGCTTCTCCGACTGCGTGAGCTGCGCCTCCATCTGGATTCGCTCTGTAATGTCATCCACCAGAATCAGGCGGCCGATTGTGATGAAGTTTCGGGTTACCAGGGGAGCGATGGCGATGTTGGCCACACGCGTCTCACCAGAGGGTAGAGCCAGCCGAAACTTGTAAAGCGTGTGCGTCCCTTGCTCCTCGCGGATGGCATTGAAACGAGCGACAAAATCTGCGGGAAAAAGCTCGGAGATCGGCTGCCGCAGCGCGCTCGCTCTCGGCCGTGCAAAGAGGACCTCCATCTGCGCATTCCAGCTCTCAACCCGGTCTTCCAGATCGACCGCGAGAATTCCGATGTTGATGGATTCGACGATGTTCTCGTTGAACTCCTTCAGGCGCTCGAAGTCAGTGATCTTCTGTTCGAGCCGGCGATAGAGCTGCGCGTTCTGGATCGCAATGCCGATGTAGCCGGCGAGCGATTCCAGCACCTCCATCTCCTCGCTCGAGAGGAAGTCGCCATCGTTGGTGCGTCCCAGGCCAATTACAGCGACCGTACGGGTCCCAAGTCCTTCGCGGTTCGCGACCCGGCACGGAACATAGTAGTTTAGGTCCAACCGAGCCGCGGTAAGCTGCTGCATCTCCGGCAGTCGCAGCACCTGCTGAGGATTTTCAAGGAACAGGTGATTGTTTGCGCCAGGATCGTCGAAGTCGAGAAACGTAAGATCGAGCGCCTTAACCTCTGACGCAGTCACATTGGTTAGCCCGTGCGAGGCTGCCAGCTCAAAGCGATGGGCAGGACGCGCCGAGTCGCTCTCTGCGGCAAGAAAGACTGCAATTCGCGTGACCAAAAGGGTCTGAGGAAGGTGCTCAACGATGGAATCGAGCAACGCTCGCAGGTCGGTCTGCGAATTCAGGCCTCGGCCGAACTCGACAAGCGCCTCCCGGTAGTCGAATCGGCGGGGATCGAACATGCGATCGACGCGGCCCTGGATGGCGCGTTTCAGCGGATCGAAGATCAGGCCAGTGACAATGATGGCCAGCAAAAGACCCCATGTCCGCAGGCTGGGCAGCCGCGCATGGACCATCTCTGCGGTCACCGCCACCACGGCAAAGTACAGACCAACCAGGGACGCGGTCGCCAGCGTGTAGGTAACGCCGCGCTTGAAGATCAGGTCCACATCCATCAGCCGGTAACGAACGATCGCCCAGCTGAAGGTAAGCGGAAGGAAGACCAGCGAGAGGCCTGCCAGCTTGGTCAGCAGGCTCGGGACGTGAACGTCCGCGACATAGGGCACCGCGTAGACAAGCGTGAAGGGAGTAATCGCCAGCAGCGTGCCTCGCGTCAGCCACTTCAGTTGCTGGCGCTCTAGGGCCGACTCCGCGTGCCGGTACCGGAACCGGAAGACGACTGCCGCTGTGACGTAGTAGAGAGCGAGATAAGCGACCGAGATCTGGTCCAGGCGATGACGCAGCACTCCGGTGGCAGACCAGTAAACGATGGCCCAGGACTGCAGCCCAATCAGGAAGATCCCGGGGACGTACAAAGCCGTGCACAGCAGCCGCCGTCGCAACCGGCTCGCCGGTTCCTTGTAATCGTCGGAAAAATTGACGGCAAAGTGCAGAAAGAGAGCAGGCTGCAGAGCTCCCGCAGCAATATTGCCCCAGTAGATGATCCAGTCAAAGGTATCGAGCTCAGTCGTGTACTTAAAGGAATAGAGGACGAAAGAGACGAGACAAAAGACGTAGAAGTGAGTCGACTTTGGCGCAGTCCAGCGGCGAAACAGAACATACAGCCCGATACTCAGGTAGACCAGCGCGATAAAGCGCAGCCCCTGGTTGATGGACCTGTCGGTCGGAACCAGGATCACCTGCATATCCAGCTTTGCAGCGTTCTTCAGATCCTTCGCATGGGGAAGAGGACGAAGGATGGAATAGGTCGCATGTGCCCAGATGCCGCTGCGGAACAACTGGTGCATCAAAGCAGCCGTTCGATCGACCGCCCGCTCGTTGACACCAGTAAGCACGTCTCCCGCGCGGATGCCGGCACGATCTCCGGGAGAGCCTAGCGGCACATACTGCGCCTGAAGGCCGCCGGCAACTTCGGTCCAGCTGACGCCGTCCGTTGGGATCTCGTAACCGTTTTCACGCTGCAGGTTGATGACGGCTAGAACGCACGCAGCCAGCGTCGCGATAGCAAGCGCGACAGCCAGAATTCGCGTTTGAGCTGCGTCCTTCATTAGCCCCTTAACCGCATCGCATGCACATAAGGTTCCAAACTCAGCGTGCAGCAACCGTGTGGGTTTAGATCATCGTGGATCCCCCACATTCTATGGAAAATCATAACCTTTTTCGCAAATTAGGGATACAAGCTCCATACGCCCGAACTATTTGGAAGAACAATCTGTAGCGGAGGCTAGCGATGGACGCTCAAAATTCATCTTCCTGTAACATTGATCAGGAGCCAAGCTATGCCGCGCGAGCCGCGCCGTTCAGTTCACATTGAGGAGGGGTACGTGACCGTCGACGGTGCGCAGTTGCACTTCGAGCGCGCCGGCTCGGGCAAGCCTCTCTTGTTACTGCATGGCCTGGTCGGTTCGACGAGGAACTGGCGGAAGAATATCGCGTCTCTGGCTCGACACTCGACCGTTTACGCGATTGATCTCCTGAACATGGGTGAGTCTGAAAGGATCGCAGGATGCGATTCCAGCCTTGAGGCCACGGCAGACCGGGTTGCGGCAAGCATGGATGCGCTGGGACTTAAGGATGCAGATATCGCCGGACACTCCCACGGCGGAGCGGTCGCGATGATGCTGGCGGCTCGGCACCCTGACCGTGTCCGCAGCCTGATCCTGTTCGCGCCGGCAAACCCCTACTGCGACCTAGGAAGACATCTGATTGCGTTCTACCAGACAGTGCCGGGGAAATGGCTGGCTCGACAGATTCCCTGGCTTCCCAGAACCGTTAAGGCAACCGCGCTGAGCCGTATGTATGGAGACCCGGCCCGAGTTCCCGGCGACGCTCTGGATGGTTATGTGGATGGCCTGCATGTGCCGGGCACGATCGACCACGTTCTTAGCATCATCCGCGGGTGGTCCTCCGATATGCGTAAACTGGCCGGCGTTCTCTCGGAGATTGCGGAAAAGCCTACGCTGCTGATCTGGGGCGATCGCGATCGTGCTGTGGGACTTCGGTCAGGCGAATCTCTGCAAAGAGCGCTGCGACGCTCGCGGCTGATGGTCCTGCCTGGAGTAGGCCACATCCCCTTCGAAGAGATGCCGGAGGTCTGCAATCAAGCTATGGAAGAGTGGCTTCGGATGCATCAGCTTCCGCACTGGAAGGCAGCCCCAGATCGAAGGTTCGCTTAACCCACGATCGCAGGACATCCTGCATCTCGGCCAGCTTCGCCCCCGGCGAAGACGGTACACCCTGGAAGAAGTGCTCGGCGCCCTCAATCCACGCGATCTCCTTCGGATCCGCCGCGTGTCTAAGGATGGGACTTATCAGAGACCTCGGGCCAAACTGATCTTCCGTACCGCTGATAAACAGCTTCGGCTGGGTGCAGCGCTCGAGAAACTCGTAGGCGTAGCTTCGTCCTTCCGCACGGTAGGGAAGTCCGAGAGCAATAAGACCCTTGACCACCGGATCGCCGCAGCCAAGCTGCAGGCCAATGTACGCACCGAACGAGAACCCCGCAACCAGAACGGGAAGGCCGAGATTCGCATCGAGCCAGTCTAAAGCTGCCCGAGCATCATTCAGTTCGCCAGGGCCGTGATTGTGGGTGCCTTCGCTCAGGCCAACGCCCCTGAAGTTGAAGCGCAGCACGGGCATCCCCAGGCCGGAGAAGACCTTCATCGCGTGGTAGACCACCTTGTTGTGCATGGTCCCGCCACCCAGCGGATGCGGATGGCAGATCAGCGCGGCATAGCGGGCATCGTCACGTCCTGTATTCAGGACCGCCTCAAGCTTGCCCGTTGGCCCCTGAAGGTCGTCGATCGAGCGGATCACAGATCCTGCGGAAAAAGGCATAAAAAGATACCTTCCCTAGTGTAATGGTGCGAAATGAATCACGAAATGAGGCCGGCCCCACTGTATCGTATGCTGGAACTTATATGCCAGTTGATCCCGTTCAGCTTACACGCCAGCTCGTCGATATCGAATCCACCACATACCACGAGGGACGAGCGGGGGCATTTCTGTTTGAGTATCTCGAGGCGCAGCGCTACGCCGTCGAGCGCATGCCGGTCAGCCAGCCCGACCGCGTCCTCACCCCCGGAGCCGGCGATGGGGACCGCTTCAACGTCTATGCCGCAATGCAGGGCGTGACCCCGGATGTGGTCCTGTCCACCCACATGGACACGGTGCCTCCATACTTCGGCTGCACGGAAGACGACGAGTATCTCTACGGGCGCGGCACCTGCGACGCCAAAGGCATCATCGCCGCCCAGATAGCCGCCGCCGACCGCCTGCGCGAATCCGGCGTCAAAGTCGGCCTCCTGTTTGTTGTCGGCGAAGAGCGCGACTCCGCCGGAGCCAAAGAGGCCAACCTGCACCCAAAAGGCTCAAAGTTCCTGATCAACGGCGAACCCACAGAGAACCGCCTCGCGCTCGCCTCAAAGGGAGCCCTGCGCGTCGAACTCCGAGCGAAGGGCAGGATGGCCCACTCGGCCTATCCAGAGCTGGGCGACTCCGCCATCAACAAGCTTGTAGAGGCCCTGCACGATGTCCTCGCCATGCCTCTGCCGGTCGAGCCCGAGATCGGCCCATCCACCCTGAACATCGGCCTCGTCGAAGGCGGTCGCGCCCCCAACGTCATCGCCGACAAGGCAGAAGCCCACATCCTCATCCGCCTGGTCGGCCCCTCCGAAGAGATCCGCCAGAACATCCTGCGCACTGTAGGCGATCGCGCCGAGGTGAGCTTCTCGCTCGACCTTCCATTCGTCCGCATGCGCAAAGTCGGCGATCTGCCCACGATGGTCGCGAAGTTCACCACCGATATCCCATCGCTGACCGCATGGGGCGAGCCCTTCCTTCTGGGGCCTGGTTCGATCCACGTCGCGCATACGCCAAACGAGAAGATCGCCAAGAAAGAGCTTCTGGAGGCTGTGGACCTCTACTACAACCTCGCTACCGGACTCGTGGGATAGCAGCGAACCAGACGAGATTCAGTAGGGAATTACGGACGCGTTTTCCTCACCGGCAGCGGGCTTAACATAGACCTATGGCCGCCGAGTTTACGCACCTCCATCTTCACACTGATTACTCCCTGCTCGACGGCGCCTGCGATGTCGACAAGCTTGCCAGCCACCTGAGCAAGCTCGGCCAGAAGGCCGCCGCCATGACGGACCACGGCAACATCTATGGCGCGGTCCACTTCTTCGACGCCATGAAGAAGAAGGACATCAAGCCGATCCTCGGGTGCGAGCTCTACCTCTCCGAGACGGCCGACCACCGCGAGATGTCCGGCGGCTACAACCACTTTCTTGTTCTCGCTGAAAACGAAGAGGGCTACCGCAACCTCGTCCGCCTCACCAGCGAGGCTGCCCTCCACGGCTTCTACCGCAAGCCCCGCGTCTCCAAAGAATTCCTCTCGAAGCACACCAAGGGCTTGATCGCATTCTCCGGCTGCCTCGCCGGTGAGCTCAACCAGCACCTGATGGCCAACAAGTACGAGGAGGCCAAGAAGACCGCCGGCATGTTCCAGGACATGTTCGGGAAGGACAACTTCTTCCTCGAGGTGCAGGACCACGGCCTTGAGCCCGACAAGCCCGTTCGCGAAGCTCTCTACCGGATGGAGAAGGAGCTGGGCATTCCGCTCATCGCCACCAACGACTCTCACTACGTTGCCAACGACGACTCCCGCGCCCACGAGATCCTGCTCTGCGTCCAGACTGCGGGCTCGATGAACGATCCCAACCGCTTCAAGTTCGACACGCAGGAGTTCTACATCAAGTCGGCCGAAGAGATGCACCGTCTCTTCGCCGATAACCCGGACGTCTGCACCCGTACCATGCAGTTCATCGACCGCTGCAATCTCAAGCTCAGCAAGGTCGACAACCCGTTCCCCGATTTCCCTTTGCCCGAAGGCTACGACCTCGACAGCTACTTCGAAGCCGTCTGCCGCGAGGGACTGAAGAAGCGCCTCGAGACCAACGTCGCCCACCTTCGCTCCATCGGTCTGCTCAAGAAGACCGTCGCCGAGTACGAGGAGCGCCTGAACCGCGAGCTCGACTGCATCAAGCAGATGAAGTTCCCCGGCTACTTCATGATCGTCTGGGACTTCATCCGCTACGCCAAAGAGCAGGGAATCCCCGTCGGCCCGGGCCGTGGATCGGCGGCAGGCTCACTCGTCGCCTACGTCATGGAGATCACCGACGTCGATCCGCTCCAGAACGAGCTGCTCTTCGAGCGCTTCCTCAACCCCGAGCGCGTGTCCATGCCCGATATCGATATCGACTTCTGCATGAACCGCCGCGGCGAGGTCATCGAGTACGTCAAGCGCAAGTACGGCATCGATCAGGTCGCGCAGATCATCACCTTCAACACCATGGCTGCCAAGGCCGCCATCAAGGACGTAGGCCGCGCCCTCGAGATGCCCTACGGCGAGGTCGATCGCATCGCCAAGATGATCCCCGCGACCATCGGGATCACCATCGACCAGGCTCTCAAGGACGGCGGACCACTCACGCAGGCATACGAGAGCGACCCCAAGGTCAAGGAATTGATCGATACCGCGCAGCGCCTCGAAGGCCTGGTGCGTGGCGCTGGCGTCCACGCCGCCGGTGTCGTCATCGCGCCCAAGCCCCTAACCGAGCTCGTCCCCGTCACCCGCACCAAGGACGAGGCCACCGTCACCGCCTACGACATGAAAGCCGTCGAGAAGATGGGTCTTCTCAAGATGGACTTCCTCGGCCTCACCACCCTCACCGTCATCAACGACTGCCTGAACCTCATCAAGCAGACGACCGGTCAGGTGATCGACATGGCCAAGATTCCGCTCGATGACGAGAAGACCTACGAGCAGGTCTTCCACAAGGCTCTGACCTCCGGCGTCTTCCAGTTTGAATCTGGCGGTATGCGCGACGTGCTGCGTCGCTATAAGCCCACTACGGTCGAAGACCTCACCGCTCTCAACGCGCTCTACCGTCCCGGCCCGATCCAGGGCGGCATGATCGACGACTTCATCGAGCGCAAGTGGGGCCGCCGGGCAGTGGAGTACATGTTCCCCGAGCTTGAGCCCATCCTCAGGGAGACGCTCGGCGTCATCGTCTACCAGGAGCAGGTCATGCAGATCAGCTCCGTCATCGGTGGCTACTCGCTCGGCGGCGCGGACCTTTTGCGCCGAGCGATGGGTAAGAAAAATCCGGAGGAGATGGCCAAGCAACGCGATACGTTCATGGCCGGCGCTGCACAGCTCAAGTTCGACAAGACCAAGGCCGGTCAGCTCTTCGACCTGATGGAGCAGTTCGCCGGCTACGGCTTCAACAAGTCCCACTCGGCGGCCTACGCTCTGCTGGCGTATCACACGGCATGGCTGAAGACCCACTATCCGGTCGAGTTCATGGCCGCGCTGCTGACCAGCGAAACCTCCAAGCCCGAGAACGTCGTCAAGTACATCGGTGAGTGCCGCGAGATGAATATCCCGGTCGTCCCGCCGAACGTGCAGTTCTCCGACGCCAACTTCACCCCCATCGTGACCGAGAACGGCAAGGCAATTGGCTTCGGTCTGGCAGCCATCAAGAACGTCGGCCACAATGCCATCGTCTCCATTATCGAGGCGCGCAACGGATTGAAGGCTGAAGGCAAGCAGGGCTTCGCCTCGCTCTGGGAGTTCTGCGAGAAGGTCGACCTCAGCAAGCTGAACAAGCGCGTTCTCGAGTCGCTGATCAAGGCCGGCGCAATGGACAGCTTCGGGGCACGCGCCCAGACCACCGCCGCTCTCGACAAGGCGATGGAGCAGGCACAGAAGGCGCAGCGCGATGCTGCCGCCGGTCAGCATGGCCTCTTTGGAATCTTCGACGCCGCGCCGGGCGCAGCAGCTTCATCCGATCATGCTCTACCCAACGTACCCGAGTGGGACGAGCACACCCGCCTGCAGAACGAGAAGGAAGTCCTTGGCTTCTTCGTCTCCGGGCATCCCATGGACAAGTACCGCGAGAAGCTGCGTAACATGAAGGTCGTCGACACCGCGACCGCATGCGAGATGAAGCCTGAGCCTCAGGTCTTCCGCCGCGGACGCGACGAGCAGCCGCAGAACGAGATCCAGATCGCCGGCGTCATCACCGGGTTGAAGGTCGCAAAGTCGAAGCGCTCGGGCGAACTCTACGCCCAGGCCACTCTCGAAGACACGACCGGAAAGATCGAGCTGATCGCCTTCCCGCAGTCCTACGAAAAGCTGGCCGAGAAGCTGAAGATCGAGGTTCCTGTGCTCGTCCGCGGCGTCCTGCGCGGCGAAGAGGATTCAGCCCCCAAGCTGGCTCTTTCCAACATCCAGGCGCTCGAAGACGTGAAGATCAAGCTGCCCGAAGCCCTCCGCATCAAGGTACCGCTGCACAACCCAGACGCCGCGCTGCTCGAAAAGCTGCACGCCATCCTTGTGGCCGCGCCCGGCAAGGGCAAGCTGCTGCTCGACCTCGAAGAGCCGGGCGAGTTCTGCGCCGTACTCGAGCCAGCCGGGGTGACCGTCGCCGCTGATCGACTCTTCATCGATCGCGTTGAAGAACTTGTCGGGCAGGGCGGGGTACGCGTCATCGAGTAAGCGCCGAGCTAAAGCCGAATAGGCGGTTCGTCGCATGACTCTTCACTGAGCCACGCATGAAGTCGGGAACGCACTGTCCAACCTTGGCTTCTCGTTCCAGAAAGATGACTTGCCCGAAAACGGTGTCATCCTGAGCGGAGCCGCTGGCAGTCTCATCGCCAGCGGCGGAGTCGAAGGATCTGCGGTTCTGCCGCCACGCTGCTTTAATGCTTCACCCATGACCCGTCTCCATGTACCTTTAGGGCCATGCCACGTCAAAAGGTTGCTATCAGCCTGCTCTGCGCAGCCGCGCTCCTTTCGTGTATTCCGGCCAGCGCACAGTTCCAGCGCGCAAAGCTCGATGCTCTCAGCGAATCCTTTTGGACGTGGCGTGCTACCGAACAACCGTTCACGAACGACGATATCCCGCGTATCGAGCGAGCCGCGGACTTCCAGGTCGACTGGTCACCCGCCGCAGTCAATCGTTATCGCACCCAGATCGCTGGGTTCGAAAAGCAATGGCGCGCTCTCGAAGTTGCCGGGGCTGCCGTCGCCGATCAGATCGACTATCGCCTGCTCGGCTCAGCTATCGCGCGCGTCTATTGGGAGCTGGACGTGATGCCGATGTGGCGCGAGAACCCCGACTTCTATGTCCAACAGAGCCTCGGCAGCGTCTACGCGGTGATTCTCCCGCCGCCTCCCATCCAGCCGGATCGTCAGAAGCAGATCCTCTCCAGACTCGAGCGCATCCCGGCAACTCTGAAGGATGCACGGGCCAACCTCACGGACATGCGCGGTCCTTATGTGCGCGTCACACTTCGTGAATTGGAGGGTATCGAAGGCCGTCTTCAGCAGTTCAAGGGTGCGATGCTGCCGCAGTTGGCGGAAGAGAACAGGGCCAGCTTCGAGAAAGACGTCACCGCTGCCCAGGATGCGCTCGTCAGCTACCGAAATTGGCTGCAGAGCAGGGAACACGGCCTGCCCGAGAAGACTGCCGTAGGTCGAGAGGGATATCTCTACTTTCTACGCAACGTAGCCTTAATGTCGTACACCCCTGAGCAGATGCTTGCGATGGGGCGCCAGGAGTGGGAGCGCTCCGTCGCCTTTGAGAGCTACGCGCAGGCTGCAAACAATGGTCTCCCGAAGCTGCCCATCTTCCCGGATGTCCACGCCCAGGAGCAAAGCGCCGATAATGCCGAGATGGCCATACGAGAGTATCTCGTCTCGCATGGCATTCTTTCCGTGCCAGCGGAGATCCAGCACTATCACGACCGGGCAATTCCGCCCTATGTAGCCCCGCTCAGCTTTCTTGGTGTCACCGATGACCTCACTGGCCCGTCAAGGCTCGACCAGAACGCCACTAGCTACAAGGGCGATCCCACAAAGGCCACCGGCTTCTTCTCCGTCGTGACTGCGATGGACACGCGGCCCCTCATGATTCACGAAGGCATCCCGGGTCACTACTTCCAGATGGCTTGGAGCTGGCATCACCCCGACCCAATTCGCCGCCACTACTACGACTCCGAATCCAACGAGGGCATCGGCTTCTACGCGGAAGAGATGATGCTGGAGGCTGGGCTATTCAGAGACACTCCGCAGATGAGCGAGAGCATCTACAGCATGATGCGCCTGCGCGCATTACGTACGGAAGTCGACATCCGCCTCGCGCTCGGCACCTTCACGCTCGAGCAGGCAGCGGAGTATCTCGCCTCCACTGTCCCCATGGACCGCGGAACCGCCGACAGCGAAGCCGCCATGTTTGCCTCCACGCCGGGGCAGGCTATCACCTACCAGATCGGCAAGCTCGACATCATCC
>DASTSJ010000416.1:0-5474 GCA_035760765.1 Edaphobacter sp.
CATCGCGCAGGCGGCTCTTCAGATCTGGTTGTGTGACCGGAAAGACGACCTCGCAGCGTTCCACCAGGTTGCGAGGCATCCAGTCGGCGCTTCCGCAGTAGATCTCGTCCTCGCCTCCGTTGGCGAAGTAGAAGATCCGGCTATGTTCAAGGAAGCGGCCCACGATGCTGCGTACGCGAATCTTCTCACTCAGACCCTTAATACCTGGCCGCAGGGAGCACATGCCGCGCACGATCAGGTCAATTTCTACGCCGGCCTGTGAGGCAAGATAGAGTGCTTCAATGGTTCTGCGATCGATCAGGCCATTCATCTTGGCTACGATCGCTGCGCGCTTGCCAGCCTTCGCGTGTTCCGCCTCCCGCACAATCAGAGCAACCAGACCATCGGCGAGGGTGATCGGTGCGACCAGCAGCGGCTCGTAGCTCGTTGTCTCGGTCTCGGCGGTCAGATAGTTGAAGACCTTCTGCACTGCCGCGGTCAGCTCGATGCGTGATGTCAGCAGACTGATGTCGGTGTAAAAGCGGGCCGTCACCGGGTTGTAGTTTCCCGTGCCCAGATGCGCATACCGTCGCACAACGCCATCAGGATCGCGACGAACCAGGAGTGCGAGTTTGCAGTGGGTTTTATACCCATAGATCCCGTGAAAGACGCCGACGCCGGCATCCTCGAGCTCGCGTGCCCAGCGTATGTTCGAGTCTTCGTCGAAACGCGCCATGAGCTCTACGACGACCGTGACATCTTTGACCTGTGCAGCTTCAATCAGAGCACGAAAGATCGGAGAATCCTTGCTCGTACGGTAGAGCGTCTGCTTCATCGAGATGACGTTCGGGTCCATGGCTGCAGCTTCGATAAAGCTTTCGACAGCCGAGTAAGAATCGAACGGGTGGTGCAGCATCACATCGCGCTTTCTCAGCTCTTCGAAGATGTCCGTCGACTTGGTGCTCAAGCGAAACTCCTTACCCGCGAACGGGGGGAATTTGAGCGTAGGCCTCTTCACCTCGGAATAGAGATTCATCAACCGTGAAAGATTAACCGGGCCATCGGTACGAAAAACCTGCCAGGGGTCCAGCTCGAAGTTGGTCCGAAGCCGCTCGACCATCTCTTCCGGCGCACTGCTCTCAATCTCCAGCCGTACGGCATCTCCTTTGCGGCGGTTATGCAGCTCTGCTCGCACGCTTTCAAGGATGGATCGCGACTCCTCCTCCTGCATGTAGAGATTGCTGTTACGGGTCACGCGAAATGCAGCTCTCGCCAGCACCTCATAGCCGCGAAACATCTTCTCGGCCTGGGATTCAATCAACTCGTGGAGCATGATGAAGTCCGCTGAGCCTTCCTCGCCGGGCAGCGAGATCAGCCGAGGTAGTGATCTAGGCACAGTCACCACTCCAAGAGCAGCCGGCACATTCCGAGCCCCAGCCTGTCGCCGCTTGTGACGCAGCAGAAGTCCCACACACAAAGCCTTGTTCAGTACCCGCGGGAATGGGTGCGAAGGATCGATCGTTACCGGGGTTAGCAGCGGGTCTACTTCGTCTGTATAGAACTTCAGCGCCTCGGCGCGGGCCTTCTCGTCGAGTTCCCCCCAGCGGAGGACACGAATCCTCTCCTTCTTCAGGGCTGGAAGCAGCAGGGCATTCCAGCAGTGATACTGCGCATTCACAAATTCGATGATGTGCTGGCTTAGACGGTCCAGCCTCTCTTGAGGGGTTCGGCCGCCTTCGTCCGCCAACGAGGTTTGGCTAAAGCCGTCTTCAATGCGCTGTAGACTTCCCGCGACCCGAATTTCGAAGAACTCGTCCAGGTTGCTCGCTGTTATAGCTAGGAACTTCACTCGCTCAAGCAGGGGATTCTCCGGATCCGCTGCCTCCTCCAAAACGCGCTCATTGAACTTCATCCACGACTCGTCGCGATTGAGAAATCGATCTTCCGCAGCGAGTCCGCGATGGGCTGTTTGGGGGCTGTCTTTCTTCGACTTGATATTCTTTTTTGCAACTGTCATAGAGATCTACGAGATTACCGCACCTTCTCTATCTAAATGTGAACAACCGTTTCTTCAGCCACGCCCTTTGCTTACGCCATGTTATGGATAACTCCAGAGGTGCAGATTACCAGTATTCGTATTGATGTTCGCAAACTGTGCATCTAACCCGAACGGAGGAGAAGCACACAATGAAGACCGCTAGATTGGGAGTTATTACGCTTGCGATTGCAACCACGCTTTCCATGGGCGCGTTCGCCCAGGATGCCTCGCAGGACATGAAGAATGCAGGCCACGAGACCAAATCCGCTGCCAAGGACACCGCACATGGCGTCAGTAAGGGCAGCAAGAAGGCCTATCACAAGACTAAAGCTGGTACGGAGAAGGCCTACGATAAGACCGCAGAAGGAACCGAGAAGGGCTACGACAAGACGAAATCAGGGACCAAGAAGGCTTATCACAAGACAAAGTCCGGAACAGAGAAGGCTGCTGACAAAGTCACAGGCAAGCCGGAATAGTCTCACTTTTCGTTGATCAGAAGGGTGCCTTCGTGGTGCCCTTCTGGCACCTGTCTTTCCATTGCAAGACGCTGGCGCCGGTCCGGCCAGAGCGTGTCCGCTACCAGGGCTACAAGCGCGATCCAGTAGATATCTGCCGCCAGAAGGTGAACGATCTGCATCCAGGTAGGGGCGAGCGTCAGCACATCTACGATTCCCAGAAGGATTTGAAGGACCAGAAGTGCGACGACGGTCGTGCTGAGTCTTGAACGGATACGATACGCAAGCCACAGAACGCAGCAGAAGCCTACGACAGCAGCCGCTGGATGTATCCACCGCATCCGGACCAGCAGCGGGGCCGATGCTGCGAAGTCCGCGGCCAGCCCCTCCCGCAGCGAGGTGGAAGGGAAGAGTGTATCGGCCAGCGCGGCGACTGCTCCGGTTGCACCGACGACGATGGTTGAGATTGCTGCCATCCATGCCGGCCAGACTAGTGTGCTGTTCGCGGACGTCGGTGTATTCGTTCGCTCTCGCTGACTGACCCACCACGCCGTGACGCCAAGGGTGGCGAGCAGCATCATGGTGTTGGTGAAGTGGATGGACTGCATCACGACGCGCGCGGTCGAGATGTTGTGCTCGACGTAGCCTCCAAGGACAAGTGCGGCTCCGAGCAGAGCTTCTGTAACCAGGAAGAAGACCGATGCAATGGCGCTCTTGCGGGATCTTTCTCCCCGCGGAGTCGCGTAAAAGACCCAGACGGCCAGCCCGATGATCAGAATCGTCGCTATACCGCTCATGGAGCGGTGAGCAAACTCGATGATCGTAGCCAGGCGTGGATGATGCGGAACGAAATTCCCGTTACAGAGCGGCCAGTGATCCCCGCAGCCAGCTCCTGAGCCGGTGGCGCGAACCACCGCTCCCCAAAGGATGACGAGGATGTTGTATGCCACCACACCCCACGCGAATGCGCCCAGCAGACGTGAGGGCTGGCGGACCCGGACCGCAGAGGTCGATGTTGTCGCCATAGTTCTATTCTAAGGCCCCGGCAGCGGTTTACCGCGCTGCCGGAACTGGACCTGAGATTCGCTGCTAGCCGTTGGCTAGTTCACGAGCCCGCTGGGTCGCACGCTTGACCGCTTTGATCAGTGTGACGCGAAGGCCGCCCTCCTCCAACTCGAGAATCCCGTCCACGGTGCAGCCTGCAGGCGTGGTAACAGCATCCTTCAGCAGCGCTGGGTGGTAGCCAGTCTCAAGCACCATGCGGGCCGAGCCGAGCGTCGTCTGCGCGGCCAGAAGAGTGGCCACATCCCGGGGAAGTCCTACGTTCACGCCCGCCTCCGCCAGGGCCTCGATGATGATGTACAGGAACGCCGGCCCGGAGCCAGACAGACCGGTCACCGCGTCCATGTGCTTTTCATCGACGACGACAGTCCGTCCGACGGTCTGGAAGATCCGCTGGGCGATCGCCATCTGCTCCTCGGTGACGAATCTGCCTGCGCAGAGCGCCGTGACACCGGCAGCCAGCATGGCTGGGGTATTGGGCATGGCGCGAATGACCGCGAGGTCACACCCGGCCGCATCTTCGATGCTTCGGGTCTTGACAGAGGCCGCGATCGAGATCACGACCTTTTGCGGCGAAAGAGCTGGACGGATCTCTTCAACCAGCGCAGGAATCTGAACGGGCTTCACGCCCAGTAAGATGACGTCAGCCTGGCTTGCTGCAGCAAGGTTGTCGGTGGTCATCTCGATGCCGTACTGCACCGACAGGGCCTGCGCCCGCTCCGGGTGACGGACCGTGGCAAAGATCTGATCGGGACCCAGCAGGTTGTTCTTCAAAAAAGCCTGCAGAAGGATGCCGCCCATCTTGCCGGTGCCCAGAATCGCCACACGAAGGTTGGGCATCGCCGGGGTCGGCGCTATCACTTCATACGTTTCTTCGCTCATGTCAAAAGGCTACCAGACGAAGTCGTCTACTTCTGTTTGGACGCGATCCATGCGTCGACCTGCTTTTCGAGGATATCCATCGGCAGAGCCCCTGAATCCAGCACGACATCGTGGAACTGCCGGATATCGAACTTTGGTCCCAATGCTTTTTTCGCCTTCTCTCGAAGCTCCAGGATCTTCAACTGGCCCATCTTGTATCCCAGCGCCTGTCCCGGCCATGCGATATAGCGGTCGACCTCGGCCTGAACATTGGGCTCATCGATCGCAGAGTGTTCGTGGAAGTAGTCCACCATCTGCTGCCGGGTCCAGTGCTGCGAGTGAACGCCGGTGTCGACCACCAGACGAATTGCACGCCAGATGTCCGCCTCGAGACGACCGTAATCGCTATACGGATCCTGGTAGAAGCCGACATCCTTTCCGAGCCGCTCGCTGTAGAGGCCCCAGCCTTCGGTGTAAGCCGTAAAGTACTCCTGCTTGCGGAACTCAGGCAGGCCGGTCAGCTCCTGCGCGATCGAGATCTGAAGATGGTGTCCTGGAATGCCCTCGTGATAAGAGACAGCCTCTACCGGCGCCAGCGATCTTTCAGCGAAGTTGTACGTGTTCACGTAGACCCGTCCGGGACGCTTTCCATCCTGGCTGCCGGGATTGTAGTAAGCCGCGGCCTGATCTTTCTCGATGTATTCAGGAACGGGAAGGACTTCGAGCTTTGCCTTGGGCAGGGTCCCGAAAAGCTCCGGCAGCTTCGGCTGCATCTGGGCGATGTAGCCCTTGTAGTCGGCCAGCAGAGCATCTTTCGAGGTGGGGTGCAGCTTGGGATTGGTCTTCATCGCCGCGCTAAAGCTCTTGATGTCCTGAAAGCCAAGCTTCTTGACGATGGCCAGCATCTCGGCCTCGTCTCGTTTGACCTCATCCAACCCAATCTGGTGGATCTCCGCCGGAGTCTTGTCCTCTGTCGTGCTTTGGCGGACACGGAACGCATAGTATGCGTCGCCGTCAGGGAGAGCCCAGACGCCCGGTTCCTTGCGCCCGGCGGGAACGTACTGCGCCTTTAGAAACCT
>DASTSJ010000417.1:0-5289 GCA_035760765.1 Edaphobacter sp.
TCAACTGCTGGACAACATCTACGTCATCAACAACTCTCAATGGGTTGTGAATGAGCGGGTCAACCTGAAAGACTTCCTGACTTCCACTCCTGGCGGTGTGAAGCGAGTCAAGGGGGATGGTCCTGTCGGTGATGCTGTCTCGCCTGTGGTCGCCACCCCGATCCTAGACAAGATCCTCCCGGCCATCGACTATTGGGACAAGACCAAGGAGATCAGGTCCGGTGTGCGTCCAGGGTCTGACATGGACCCGGATGTTCTGAAGGAGACCACCAAGGGAGCGTTCCTCGAACACCTGAACCGGGCATCTCAGAAGATCGAGATGATTACCCGCATGCTCGCTGAGTCTGGGGTGAAAGAGGCTGTTCTTCAGTGTCACGGCATCCTCGTCAGGCATCAGGACCAGCCTCGCACCGTTCAACTTCGGGGGAAGTGGGTTCCTGTCAATCCGCAGGAATGGAAGGAGCGGACGGACCTGTCCGTCAAGGTTGGTTTGGGTACTGGAAACGAGGAAGAAAAGCGCCAGAAGCTCATGTTGCTGGCGCAGCTTCAATTCCAACTGCTTCAGGCAGCGACCCAAGCTCCTCCGCAGGTCTACGCGAAGATGTACGCGCTGTTCGAGGACATGGCAAAGGCGATGGCTTTCGAGCTTCCCGAGAAGTATGCCTTGGCGCCGAACGGTCCTGAGTACATGCAGATGAAGCAGGCTCAGGCGCAACAGCCCAACCCTGAGATGCAGAAGATCCAAGCGCAGGAGGCGACGAAACAGCACGCCGCTCAGATGCAGGCTCAAGTGGACCAAAACAGGCAAGAGTGGGAGTCTCGCCAACAAGCGGCCAAGATGCAGATGGACATGGCCCTTGAGCGGCTCAAGGCGGACATGCAGATGCAACTTGAGCGAGAGAAGGTGGCGATGCGGGCCGAAGTGGACACGCTGATTGCCCGCATCAAGGCTGAGGCACAGATTGACGCTGCACAACTGACCGCGCAGACCACTCTGAGCGCGCAGCAGGAACAGGCGTCAGATGACGCGGTGGGGGATAAGTGATCGAACTCTTGCGAAACATACTGTCCCCCGAATCCCGCCGCGTGATCGGTGAAGAGGCCAAGCAACTCCTTCAGAACAAGCACTTCAAAGAGGCGATTTCCGCCGTTGAAGGGCATTTGGTGGAACAGGCGAAGCACTGCGACCCCGACAACAAGGAAAAGGCGCAAAGAGTCGTCATCGCCATGCAGATCATGGAAGGGATCAAGCGGGAGATCGTCCGCAAGATCGAGGATGGCGAGATGGCGCAGGTTGAACTGAGCGAGATCGAGCAGCGCAAGTCGTTGGGGATTCGGAGGCTGGTGCGATGAGCGACGAACCTACCCGCCTCAAGCGATTCATTGCCGATCAAGAGGAGGCCGTTCAACTCGCGCTCAGCATGCCTGATGGCAGCAACCCGCAGCGTATTGATGCTGTCAACGTGGCACTATCTCTTGCTCACAGCAACGCGGTAGGCGGTGACAAGGTAACGACGATGGCGGAGCTTCTGTCTAATGCCAGGCAGGCGCTTCGCTTTCTGAGTGGACAAGATTAGCCGGCTGAAAGCACCCAGCCACTAAGCCCACACGGGCAAGATTGGTGCAGCGCATCGCTGAGAAGCGACCGCATGGAGAGTTAGTTTGGAAGACCTGGACCCGCAGAAGCCTACCCCCGATGGGGATGCTAGTACGCTGGACCCTCTGACCCGCATTGAGCGCATGCTCGCTGCGGATAGCGGGACAGAGAACGAGTCGCAAGACTCGGAATCCGCAGATGATGTCAAGCCTGACGGCGATGGACAGCAGTCCACCGAGACGCAGCTTACGACCTCCGACCTCGCCAAGCTCCTGAAGCTGGAAGAGGGCGCCCTTGACCTCGATGAGGAAGGGAACGCCGTCTTCAAGACCAAGGTCGATGGGGTAGAAGGTGCTGCCAAGCTCCAAGACTTGCTGAAGTCCTACCAACTTCAAGAGCACGTTGACAGGAAAAGCCGCGAAGCCGCTGAGAGGGAGCGAGCCCTCCAGAAGCGAGCGGAAGAGGAAGAGGCGAAGTTCCAAGAGCGTATCCAGTACGCCGACCGCCTGAACAACATCGCTGCCCAGCAACTGCTGCAAGAGTTCCAGTCGATTGATTGGAAAGCACTCGAACAGCAAGACCCGGGCTCGGCGGCGTTGTGGCGCCAGAAGTTCCAGGAGCGGCACGGCCAACTGCAACAGATCGCGCATGCGATCAAGCAGGAGAAGGACCAGGCCGAACAGAAGTCCGCTGCTGCAAAGCGCGAGGCTTTGGCGAAGGAGGCTGAAAAGCTCCCTGTGCTGATCCCGGAATGGAAAGACGCTGTGGTCGCGGCGAAGGAGAAGGCAGAACTGCTGGATTGGGCCGCGAAAGCGGGCTACGAGGCAGAGGAACTGGAAGCGATCACCAGCAAGGCGCGCAACATCCAACTGCTGCGCAAAGCTATGTTGGCCGACCGTCTACAGGCGACGAAACCGGAGATCGAGAACAAGGTCCGCCAGGCCCCGAAGCTCGTCAAACCCGGCCAGCCTTCGACGGAAAGCTCCAAGGAGCAGAACCTCAAGAACGCGAAGACCGCCGTCAAGAAATCCGGTGGCAAGTCGGGAGCCGTGGAGGCGTACCTGATTTCTGCTGGATTGGTTTAACCCCTAACGCCGAGAGGCGCCGGAGTACATCATGGCTCAACCGAGCAGCACCCATTCGACCTACGACCATATCGGTCGCCGAGAAGACCTCTCGGACATCATCTATGACGTTTCCCCCGTGGATACGCCGTACCTCACCGCCATTCCTAAGGGTAAGGCGACCTCCACGAAGCATGAGTGGCTGACCCGCTCGCTCGCTGCCGCGTCCGGCTCCAACGCCGTGATCGAAGGTGACGACGCGACGACCGATGCCGCGAACGCCAACGTCCGTCTTTTCAACTACACGCAGATTTCGGACAAGGTTGCCCGTGTCTCGGGTACGCAGGAGGCGGTTAACAACGCTGGCATGCCCCGCACCATGGCCCGCGAGATGGCCGACAAGATGAAGGAACTCAAGCTGGACGTGGAAACCACGCTCCTGCAGGACGTTGCCTACGTCGCCGGTACGGACACGCTGGCCCGCAAGATGGCTGGTTTCTCCACCTACGTGAAGACCAACATCTCCAAGGCTTCCAACGGCACCGCTGCTACGGGTGACGGCTCGGATGCGTACACCGAAGGCACGGCCCGCGCGTTCACGGAAGATCTTCTGGAGGCCGCCCTGGCTACCGGCTGGTCCAACGGTGCGAAACCGACGATGGCGGTCTGCAACGCTTTCCAGAAGCGCCGCTTCGCCACCTTTGCCGGTCGCTCCACGCCGACCTCCAATGGTGACTCGCGCAAAGTGACCAACAACGTCGAAATCTACATCGACCCGCTGGGCACCGAACTGCGCGTTGTCCCCTGCCGTCAGGCACCCACCGACAAGGTGTTTGCGGTGGACCCGGAGTACCTGGAGTTCACGACCCTTCGTGACTTCCAAACCTCTGAACTGGCGAAGACGGGCGACAGCCAGCAGAAGCAGATTCTCGTCGAGTACACCCAAGAGGTACGCAACGAGAAGGCGCATTGCATGGTCGCAGATCTGACTACCTCGTGATAGGAGCCAGATAAGCGGCATTGCTTAGAGGCATTTCACTTCCGTAGAATCCTTGGTGGTTCTAAGGAGGTGAGATGCCGGCTCGCAAGAATCTTGTTGGTCATAGGTTTGGCAGATGGACTGTCAGGGCATACGGAGGCCCTGGCACAAGCGGCGCAACTTGGGTTTGTGTCTGCGACTGTGGGACGGCGAGGGTGGTTAACGCCAATGCCTTGCTGGCAGGCTGGTCTCAGTCGTGCGGTTGTTACGCCAAGGAAGTCAACTCGGCGCGCGCCACTCACGGGCACACGAAGGGTGGAAAGCACTCTTCGACGTTCACGGTGTGGCGGTCGATGCTCGCTCGCTGCACGGACAGCAAACACGCCTCTTTTCACAACTACGGTGGAAGGGGGATCGAGGTTTGCGCGCGGTGGGCGGTGTTTGAAAGCTTCCTAGAGGACATGGGCGAGCGGCCAAAGGGCAAGACGCTGGATCGCATCGACAACGACGGCAACTACTGCAAAGAGAATTGCCGATGGGTGTCGATGAAGGAAAACAGCAACAATCGGCGCAACAACCGATTGCTTACCTTGCATGGCAAGACGCACACCGTCTCCGAGTGGGCTGCGTTGACCGGGCTCAACGAGAGCACCATCCGCGTAAGACTGTTCCGTGGCGCGACCGACGAGGAAGCGCTAAGACCCTAGAGATTCATCGCTGAAATCCAGGCCCTTCGGGGCCTTTTCTTTTGGAGAACACATGGCTATCAAGAAGCGCACTTCTTCTGACGGCTCGACGGCATGGATCAACGTTCCCACCAACGTGGGTGTGTTGGCCTTTCCGCCCGAGATCGTCACGGCAACGAACGTCATCACGGAAGACGAGTCTGGAAAGACCTTTTTCCTCAACTCTTCGACCGAGTTCGTCTCGACTCTGCCCGCGCCCAAGATCGGGATGCGGTTCACCTTCATCGTGACCGCTGCTCCTTCGGGTGCGAGCTACACGATTGTCACAAACGGCTCGTCCAACATCATCAAGGGCGCTGTGTTCACTTCCGACGTGAACTCCGCGACCGATGCTGATCTGGAAACGTCCGGCGGAGACACGATCAGCTTTGTCGATGCCAAGGCTGTGGCGGGGGACCGGGTTGAGCTGTACTGCGACGGGACCAATTGGTTCGCGCACGGCTTCTGCACCGTGTTCGATGCGATCACGATCACGACCGCTTCGTAACCAACCCAGCGACTGAGAAAGCGGCCCTTCGGGGCCGTTTTTCATTGGAGAACACATGAGCGACAACTCCAGCTTCGAGCCGCTGGGCGCAACGCAGAACGAAGCCGTTACTGCCACGTTCGAGACCATCTCTCTTGCCGGGAAGCTCCCCGACAAGGATGGTGCGGTACGTCTTTTGGTGATCGGAACGCAGACCGTCTTCGTTCGTCTGGACGGCACGACCCCGACCACTTCCAACGGAATCCCCCTTCGTCCTGACCAGCCGGAGTCTTTCAAGATGCCGGTTGGGCAGGTTGACATCAAGCACATCGCCTCGGCGACGGGCTCGACCCTGTACGTCACTCCTGGGCGGGGGCGCTGATGGAGCGCTGGCAGTACATCGAGTCTGAGGACCGGCTTGTCTGTGAGACGGTCTA
>DASTSJ010000418.1:0-3453 GCA_035760765.1 Edaphobacter sp.
CGCAGCTATGTTCTGATCGGCAGCGAAGATGCCCTGATTGCCGAGCTGATTCCGGAACAGAACCGCAATGGGGTCACGGCAGAGATCGATCTGAGTGAACCGGTCTCCCTGAAGAACATTACACGCCAGGCGACCCACGACCTCGAGCGGCAGATCATCCTGAAGGTGCTGCGAGCGAATAGCTGGAACCGGCAAAAGACCGCAAAGTGGTTACAGATCAGCTATCGTTCCCTGCTCTATAAACTGAGCGAGGCCGGCATGCCGGAGGTTCCACCGCGTCCTCTTCGGGCCGGTACAAACACCAGCGCCACCACCAAACGAAACGAGAGCTCCGTCAGGAGCCCCCATCCGGGTTCCACCCCTCGGACGCGGCTGTATTAACTGACGGACGGAGCCGCACTCACCGACGAGACCGGCTCCGAACCAGACAGGTCGAAAGAATCTTCGCTACATCCCTGCTGACATCGGCCCAGCTGCGCGAGTGCCGTCCGGCAATCTCTGCTGCCTCCCAGGGCTGCGAAAGAACCTGATCAAGCGCAGAAGCAAGCGCTTCCGGGTCTCGTGGCGGGATGAGGCGGCCGCTGGTATTGTCCATCAGCTCCGGAATACCCCCGACGTTCGTGGCTACGACAGGCCGACCTGCCGCAAGCGCCTCGACGACGACATTGGGGCAGCCCTCGCGGTAGCTCGGCAGGGTAATCAGGTCAGAGGCAGCCATCCAGGCGGCGACCTTGTCGGTCGAGCAGGACGGTACGAAACTGATCCTGTCCCCAGCCTTGTGTGCCGCAACTGCATCTACGAGCTGCTGGCGCGCGGGGCCATCCCCGACAATCCACGCATGCAGCCGCGGCCGGCGCTCACGCAGCTTGGCCACGGCCTCAATCAGCTCACCCAGACCCTTGGCCATATCCAGGCGTCCGACGTAGACGGCGGCCTCCGCCTCAGCGGGCAGCCCCAGAAACGTACGCGCAGCATGACGGTCTGCGGGGTGAAAGATGCTGATATCGCAGCCATTGAGGACTGCGGTGCTTCGCTCGACGGGCGCTCCAAGACGACGCGCTGTCTTCAGCAGATCGCCGCTGACGGTGATGGTGTGATCCGCAGTCTTGAGCACCCGGCGGGTGAGGAAGCCACAGATCGGGTCTGGAATAACGTTGAGATCAGAACCGATCGCCGTCACGACAAATGGCACTCGCAGTGCGCGCGCTACGCGCAGAGCTGCATCCCCGTCCGGATAGACGATGTAATTGAGGATGATGTCGGGACGATAGTCACGCACACTCGAAAGGATGCTGCGCGAGGCAGAGAACCCGTTCAGAGGACGGCTGATCGCCGGAAGTGCGGGATATGGGATGTATTTGACGTCAACGCCTTCAACACGATGGTTGAAGTCGATCTGCCGGTCAGCGCGGCTGGCTGGGGTAAGCAGCGGAGGATAGCGCGATTCAGGATAAAAGACCTTGAGCTCGCACTCTTTCGCGAGAATTCGTAGGGTCTGGTATGCAGAGTGTCCTGCCCACGGCTCATGCGAGGTGGGAAAGTAGCGTGTGATGACCGCGACTCTCATGCGACCACCTTTGGCCGCTTTTGTTTCGCTTGCACAAGCTGCTTGAGGATAGCCGCGTATCGCGCCGTAAGCGGGCGCCGGTGATAGGCCGCAACGCGCTCAAAATCCGGCACGCCGGAAGCCCCGGAAGAGACTGCATCTTCGAGCATTCGTCGTATTGCCTCCGGATCGCCTGCGTCTGCCCATCGTCCCGAATGCGTCTCCTCGAGAAGTCGGCGGACATCTCCGTCCGGGTGGACAGCGGCCAGGATCGGCTTCCCTCCCCCCAGATAGTCATAGAACTTGGCGGCGACGTTGATACGGTCGTGCGTGATGAGCAGCAGATAGTCCGTCGTGCGGATGGCGGCAAGCGCCTCGGCCTGCGGGACGAACCCCTTGAGCTCCACCGTGTCTCCCAGGGAGAGAAGCTGCTCGCGATAGGCCGGGGTCTCGATATGACCGATGAAGCGGACGCGCAGTCGCGATCGCACCTCCGGCGACAGAGAGCGTACTGCCTCGACAAAGGTTCCGGGAGCTGTGGAGCCGTAGACCGTACCGATATAGGTCAGCACCACCTGCTGTCCTTGAAGCGGCGGGGAGTAGGTCTGCTCGGTCGGAGGAGCAAGGTCGTAGCCATTGTTGATACAGAGGAACTTCTCCGCGGGAACAGCGGGATACCTTGCCTGGAGCTCGCGCCGGGCTGCCTCCGTCACCATGACCACAGCGGTGGCATCGCGAACCCCTTCACTCTCGGTCTTCTGGGCGATCATCCGTGCGCGGCTGTTGTTATTAAAGCTGACGAGATCGATGGTCGTGCTGAGCCATTCGTCCCTGAAATCAAGAATGATGGGAAGATCCGGAAACAGCCGGCGCAGCTTCGTGACCAGTTGCACGCTTGAGTATGGAGGGACCGTGATCAGCACAGCGTCTATGGAGCGCTGGCGAATGATGCGCGCCGCTGCAGGAAGCGCAAATGGCAGCCAGCCGATCTGAGGATCAGGCAGAAGGAGATTGCCGATCCATCGCTTGAGAGGATTTCCTTTGTTGGCAGAAGTCTGCGCGCTTGTAGCTGGAGACTTCGCCTTTCCCCCGGTGACCGCCTTTTTGACTGACTTGCGCAGCCAGAACGGAAGATCGAGCGTCCAGGTACGATGCACCCGGACGTCTGAAGGAACCTGCTGGAGAAGACTGAGGTCCTTGCCGACTGCGGGAGCGTTGCGCGCTGTAAGTACGTCGACGCGAACGCCGTTTTCCGGCAGATATTTGGCGAGGGAAAGGGCGCGAAGAACACCCACGCCCCCTGCAGGCGGAAAAGAAAATGTAATCAGCAGAAGATTCAAGGCAGACGGGCTCCGGCAGGGGATGTAGCCATCTCCGGAAGACGTGACCCGGGGTTGAGCGGGCCGGTCAGGGCTTCCACACCGCAGAACATATCGTAGGCGCTGGCCCACCGGAGTTCGATGCCGCGTCGCTGCGCTTCCTCGTGCAGCCAGCCGAACATCTGTGCGAGTCCGCTGGCGCGCGTCTCTGTCCCGAGAAGCACGTCCGCATTGTCGTCGCGTGCGCCGTGGGTGTGGAGCTTCAGAAACATCTCGTCGCCTACCATCGGAGCGTGGTCGAGCCAAAGGCGAACCCGTTCGAGCGTGGGAGGATCGTTGTGAGCAATCTCACCCATCTCAACGCGAGGAGGTCCGCCCATCCTGAAGCGGAGACCGACGGGACCCGTGATCATCAGGAGATCGCCTTGCGATCCGCCTCCCACTGAAGCCTCGATTCCCCGATCGAAGGCCTTCGGGCGGCCCGGGGTTCCGGTGCACCAGTAGACCTGATTGACGATACGGCCCTGTGTCGGCGAAGGGATGGAGGGCATCGTGAAATCTGCATAGCATCCAAGATCGCGAAGCAGC
>DASTSJ010000419.1:0-8149 GCA_035760765.1 Edaphobacter sp.
ATGCGGCCGCGATGGTCGTTCAGCAGACCATGGTCGTTGCGCAGGCAGCGGCAGAAGTCGCTCATTTTGCGGATGAAGCCCTCGGGCGTCTCATCGCGATGATGGATGTGAACCTCTACATCCCCAATGCCCTGTCGCGTCATCTCAGCAAGAGGATTCAGTAGTTCGGGTTTGTACTCTTCCTGCGGATAGAAGAAGCTGTAACGGGGACGATTGCCATGTGCATCGCGAGGCGCAGCGTCAGCAATACGAGGCCACGCATCCTGCCAGCGGGCCACGCGGCGAAGGGCAACGTCCATCGAGACCTTTTGGCAGAGCGGCTCGTAGTGATCTGTAATAGCAATCCAAAGGCGGCGTGGCTTGGGCCGTTGTATCAGGCGTCTTGTTCGATCGCGGAAGTACCCTGGAAACCAAAGCTCTGCGTGGCGGGGAAGGTTCATTATGATTCGGCTCGGTAAAATCCTAAGGCAACAGGGCAAGGTTCCGAAACAGGAATATGCCACAGCGTGCTGTTTCTTCTGATCAGTGAGATGCCAGATGCACTAAGATTGGGTTTGGGACTGCAGCCTCTATTTTATGGGACTTTTCTTCACGCTACTTTATATTCTTACGGCGTACCTTGGTCCCGAGACCCTATGGGGTTCCCTGTACGAGTTCCACATCGAGATCATTCTCGCCGCCCTTGCGCTGGTCGCATCGCTTCCTCGCCTGCAGGAATCGAAGATCTTCAGCATCCCTCAGAGTTACGCCCTGCTGGGCATGTGTTTCGCCGTCTTCTGCTCGATGGTGATGACCGGATGGCTAGGTTCTATTGCGCCGGCCCTTCTTGGCTTTATCCCCAATGCATTTACGTTTCTCCTGGTGGTCGTCAACTGCCGCAAAAAGAGGCACCTGCAGCTGATGGCCCTTACGCTGTTCGCGGTCTGCGCCTTTACGATCGCCAAGGGCTATATGGCTCTGCGTGCGGGAGATTTCACGAATCCCTACCTGATGCCGCAGGGGAGCGAAGAGGGCGGCTACTTCTACCGTCTCCGCGGCATGGCGTTCATCAATGACCCGAATGACTTCGCCCAGGTCATGGTGAGCCTCATTCCCTGCATGTTCTTCCTGTGGAAGAAGGGGAATTTGCCGAGGAACGTTCTGTTCGTCCTGGTTCCCGTGGGATGGCTTCTCTTTGGCATGTATCTGACGCACTCCCGTGGGGGAATCGTCGCCCTGATGGCGGTCATGCTCGTCGCGTCACGCCGCAAGATCGGCACCGTTCCCGCGGCATTGATTGCGGCAGGATTCTTCATCTTCACCAGCGCGGTCGGATGGTCAGGCGGACGCGATGTTTCGATGGAAGCCGGAGCTGGCCGTATGGAGGCGTGGGCGGTCGGAATTGACCTGCTGAAGACCCATCCTATCTTCGGAGTCGGCTTCATGCGCTTCGGAGAGTACTTCTTCATCACGGCGCACAACACGATCGTGGTCTGCGCCGCCGAACTTGGCATGTTCGGGCTTTTCTGGTGGGTCATGTTTGTGATCCCCACTATCCGCGATGCTGCCGTCTGCTCGATGAAGGAAAAGAAGAAACCCGCAGACGATGACGCCTTCTCCTACGACCGCGCGATGGGCCTTCGCAGGGATACGCCCGCTACAGCGCTCCGATGGCATGAGCCGCAACTCGCCGGAGCGGGCGATACGACCTCCATCGCTACTATCGAGGCAACACCGAATCCGACGGCTGGAGTTCCCATGCACCTGGTGGAGCAGGTCGAGGAGCAGACGCTATCCGTCGATGAGATTCACTGGCTTGCACAATGCATGCTGGTCTCCATCATCGGCTACTTCGTAGCGGGATGGTTCCTGTCGCGTGCATACATCATGACGCTGTTTATCTACGGCGGCATGGTGCAGGTGATCTACACGATGGCGATGAACAGCGGAATGGTTCCCGCGCGCATGCGCTTCTACAAGGTTATGCAATACTCCGCGGCGGGCTCGGTAGGACTTATCTTCGTCGTCTATCTGATGTTGCGCTTCCAGCATCTTGCCGGAGTTCACTAGGAACGGGCCTCCGTTTACATCGGACGGAAAGCGTTGAAGATAAGCTTGAGACCGTGCATGGAGTTGGTCACCAGGATCAACCCAAGCGCGAAGTAAACCAACGTCACAGCGTTCGCGATGTGGTAGATGACGCGATTCTCCCGGTACTTCGCATACCGCACCTTACCCAGCCGCTTCTTCAGGAACAACGTGTAGTAGTGGACCGCGACGACGCCAACGGCGTGCCACAGACCGTAGATCACGAAGGTCGGGCCGGCGCCGTGCCAGATTCCCATCAGGACAAAGACGATCGCGATGGCGGCAGCGATGCAATGTGGTGCTGAAGCCGGTCCGAAGCGGCGCACGAGCGATTTGGATAGCGGCACGAAGACCATGTCGCGCATGTAGTTGGTCAGGGTTATGTGCCAATGAGCCCAGAACTCCTGCAAGTTGCGCTTACTGAACGGACGGTCAAAGTTCTCGTGAACGTGGATGCCGAGCAATCCGGAGACGCCGATTGCGAGATCGCAGAAGCCGGAGAAGTTGAGGTAGAGGTAGGCACAGTACCCGGCAACGGCGATACAGAAATCGATCCAGTGGTGCGGTAGCCCATCGGCGAGCAAACCATCGTAGGTAAGCTGATTGGCCAGATTGCCGAGGAACACGTATTTCGTCAGGCCGATCAGGATGCGTGCCCAACTCCGTCCAACGGGAGTAAGAGTGCGATCAGGCTTGGTGAGCGAGTTATGAAATGCGCTGTACGGATTGATAGGGCCGATGGAGAGTGTCGGAACGAAGAAGGCGAACGACAGGTACTCCGAGAAGCCCGGCATCGGGACGATCTCGTTGCGGATCTCATGCACCATGTAGGTGAGCCGGAAGGCCATATACGAGAGCCCAAGGAAGAAATCGGCGAAGACCTTGTTCGAAAACGGTGCTGGAACGAAGCCCTGCGTCCACTCCCGCGGAACGTACTTCACGACCGCAAGCATAAGGATGGGGAAGAACAGCGGAAGCCATGTGCCGAGTTTCTTGTCGAGCAGAAGGTACTGGATTGCGACCAGCAGGACATACACGCCAAACATGGCGGTCGAGAAGACGAAGTACTGCTTGACGTCGTGAAGACGCACACCGTAGGTTCCGCGCGAGAGACAGACGGCAAGTGCGAAGACCAGGTTTACGATGGCGAAGGCTCCCATTCGCCATCTCTCCGGCGACCAGCGCAGAACGACCCACGCGGCAGCAGGAAAAAACAGAAATGGAACCGTAAGGGTTACAAGCAGTAGAGAGTTCGACAGAAAATGGGTCAGCCCGGGCGGCATCGTAGAGCTATTCCTTTTTAGAAGGCCTGGTACACAAGGTTAACCGACAACGACTCGGGAGTAATGAACAGGGTCAGCGTGATCGCCGCGATGCACAAGGCGAAGAGAACGCCGACAAGAATGGGGTTCGGTTTACTGGACGGTAGCGCCATGAGCTTCCTTTGCGTAGAGATCGAGTATGGCCGGCGTTATCGCACGCGTGAAGAGTTCTTTGCCGTTGTCGTTGAAGTGCTGGTCATAGTAGTAGTTTTTGACCTCTGCGGGAGGGACATTGCGAAAGAGCGTCGCTGACGGTATTCCTAGCAGAGGAGCCGAAGGCAGACCAACCACCGCAGGCCAGTACATGCGCTCCGGAACGCGAGTCATTCCCTTCTCGGTATCCTCAGGGATATGGATCATCGCAAAGGGCACGTTGTACTTCCGGGCGAGATCCCCAATGGCACGCGCCCAGTGCTGATGGTATGGGCCCAGCGGTTCGCCGTTGAAGTCGAAGTTGGGATCGCTCTCGCCATGCGAGAAGATCGTGTTGACGGGGATCTGGGGGGGAGTCCTCGGCTCTGGCACAAAGGTCGAGCCGTAGTAGCCGACAGCCCCGTATTCCGACTGCGAGCCCAGCGTTGCGACGAGATTGGGATTCTGGATGCGAAGATTCGGCCGGATGTAGTTCACAACCTGACGGGGTGCGCCAAGCACCTCTGCGCCATAGATGGCGACGCGGCTGCGAAACGGCAAGCCCGCCGTCGATTGCGGAAACTCTCCCCATCGCATCCAGCGATATGCCTGGATATGCGGGGCGTCTCCGATGAGTGCGAGCGTCGGCATGTCCATGATGACGAGTCTCGCCTGGCGGTGCTCCAGGAAGTCCTTCATCAGCATGTACTGCATGTCCAAGCCCTGCCACTTGAGGGCGAGACGGGCGATCTTCGCGGGCCGGCCAAGCTGTGCGCTTAGTTGCTGCTGCACGTAATCCACATCGATGCCGCGCACGATCAGAGAGCTGCCCACAAAGAGAATGTCGACCGGACCCTTGTCTTCAAAGATCTCCTTTTCGTCCAGAGGCCCCGTGCCTGTCTCCACGCGAATGCCCGTGTAAACACGGTCGCGCGGAGGCAGCCCTACCACAGACATCAGGACCGGGAGACTGAGAAGCGTGGCGATGACCAGGATCAGTGCGATCGCGTGACGGTTCGACCAGATTGCCGGAAACATTTATGCCTTCGCGTTCTCGTTCATGCGACGTTGAATCAGATCAGCAAATTCGCCAAGGTTCTTGGTCGCCTCCACCTCGCCGACACGGAAGCGAACATTGAAGGCCTTCTCTACACCCAGCACCAGCGAGATCTGCAGCAGCGAGTCCCACTCTTCCACGTCCTTGGCGCTGAGTTCAGGCGTTACCTTGACGTCGTCGAGAAATACATCGTCGAAGACAGTCTGCATTCGGGCAAGAATTTCAGTTTGAGTCATATGCTCTCCGGTCTATTTGAATATGGGTCTTGGTAGGTTCGTACTCGTTGGTGCTCAACTGATACGTAACACGCTCCGGCGTCTCTTCGACAAGCGAAAAGCCCATGCGCGGGAACAGGTCACGCACCATGCCATTTTTCTCTGAAGGAATGTAGTGCCCGATGACAGTTTTGCACCCGCGCTGTTTTGCCAGACGCACGATCTCATTGGCGACCTCATCTTCCATCTGTCGCTTGAGCACGCGGCAGCTCATCAGCCAGGTATCGACGATTGCGGTGTCTCCTTCAACTTTGACGATTACAACCGAGATGAGGCCGTTATCTCCGAACTTGTCCGCCAGCCTGACGCTGAAGGCATAGTAGTCAGGGTCCGTCAGCAGAGCCTCGACCTCGGCTTCCGTGCGTCGGCGCGTGGTCACGTTGAACTGGTTGCTCTTGTTGATGAGTTGCGAGATGCGTGGAACGTCGACCGGCGTAAATTCGCTGATGACACTGTGCATCTCGAGCGACGTCAGGTACGACGCCATATCGGTGCCGGAGCTCATGGCCTGTGCGCGGGCGGCCTGCTGTTGATACTGCTCCCCGCGCTTCAGGTCATCTTCCGTGATTGAGCGCGGCTCGAAGTACCTGCTGTTGAGAAGCTGTGCGGCATACTCGGCGGGGTCAGGTCCCAGCCAGATGGTCTCAATCTCCGGCACGAACTGTTTGACGATCTCGATCTCCGCCGGATTGTCATCGACGAAGACGATCGAATCGAGGCCGAGGTTCAGCTCCTGCGCGATGCGGCGCAGATTCTCGGACTTCGGCTCCCAGTTCGCCTGGAAACAGGCGATGTCCTTAAGCCGGAGAATCATCTCCGGATGCTTCTCAAACGGCTCTGCGGCGTTCTTGTAGTCGTTCTTGCTGCAGACTGCCAGCACCACTCCGCGCCGGGCCAACGATGCGATGGCGAGCTGAAACTGCTTGAACGCCTCGCCGCGAGCATGCGTTCCGCCGATCTCAATCCCGGTCATGCCGTCGTCGCCGATCACGCCTCCCCATAGCGTATTGTCCAGGTCAAGTGCGAGAACCTTCTTGGACGGGCGATGCAACGATGCCACGATGCTGGAGATCTCGCGGGCAATCTCCACGGCGAAGTCGGACGAGTACAGCTGTTTGGTCTCAAACCATGCCCTGGGATCATGGCTGGCGGCAGCTCCGCGGCGTGTCGCCAGGAACTCGGCATCGCAGATGTGAACAAACGAAGGAGCGTTGATGCCGAGCTCAAGATTGACCAGCTTGCGGAAGCTCCAGTTGGAGCCCCAGGTCCGCACGCGGAAGGGGCCGGGATCGAACTCGGAAGCGGGAAGGAAGTTTGCGAGGATTACTTCGGCCCCGCTGCGGTCATGTGCAACCCGGCACAGATCGAGCAGATCGGTTGCCATTCGGGCAGCTTCTGCCTTCTGCTGCTCCGGTGCATCGGTCAGCGGACCAGGATAGACACATCGCTGATCTGCGGGGATGAGCACGATGACATCGGGTTTAAAGGTGTAGAGCTCGCTCTCAGGATCGAGGATCTCCGAGATGTAGTTGTCGTAGTCACCTTCCCACAGCTCCGTTTCCCACCACCCGGAGGAGGAGCCTGCTCCGATCATCTGCTGCACCAGCTCATGTAGCGGATAGAGGCTTGATCCGCCAACCATCGCCAGGCGAATCGTCTTATCACTGCCGCCGGTAATCCCTGCCTTGATGGCCTTCTTCCTCGCGGTCGCCAGAGAGAGCACGGTGCTGAAATCGACGGCTGCACGCGTTGCCGTGCGAAGCGCCGGCCAGATCGCCTCGGAGCGCGCGGCAAGAAGCTCGCGTACCTCCTCAAGACCTGCCTTGGAGCCCGGCGCTGAAAGAATTGCTTCACTACTCATAGAGCACAGCTCCTGTGGGTGTTGCGTTCTGATCGGATGCGTACATGGTTGCAGCATGCACGGCCGGACAGGCTCCGGAAATCACCGATTCGTGGAATGTAGTCAGAATACCGTCACGCGTCTGTGAACCAAGGCAACAGGTACTATGGTGTAGGTTCGATTTAATGTCTTTAGCGCTCTGCCCTATCCCTGGTCCGGCGCCTGGCCTTGCATGAAGATCATTCACGTTGTCTACAGTCTGGAGATGGGGGGCGCAGAAATTCTTGTAGCTCAGCTGTGTCGTCTGCAGCGAGCGCACGGCCATGATGTCTCGGTGATTGCCTACAGCAACCTTGGAACCCTGGGTGAACAGCTCGTGGAAGAAGGTTTTTCCGTCGTCGTGCTTGGGGAAGCTCCCTTCACCAAAACCTTTCTTCGTTTCGTAGGCGCCTTCCGCCGTCTTCGCCCCGATGTTGTGCACTGTCACAACCCTGCTCCGACCCTCCAGGCTGCTATCCCTGCGCGCCTGGCGGGCACGCACTCTGTGATCTCCACCCGGCACAGCCTGGTGGCTCCGCCGTACGACCTCAAAGAAGAAAAGGCCTTCAACTTCGTTGCACGGTTCTGTGATCGGGTGGTCGGCATCTGCGATGCCACCTGCGAGAACCTGAGAAACACCCCGGGTGCGCGACGCGAAAAGATCGTAAGAATCTATAACGGTGTCGACCCCGTCGTGCCGGTCTCCGAAGAAAGCCGTCCTGCAAAGAAGGGTCTTATCCTGCTTTTTGTCGGACGCCTGGCTGCTATTAAAGATCTCTCCACCCTCATCCGCGCCACAGCGATTGCCGTTCAGCGTCTGCCAGATCTCCAACTGTGGATCGTAGGCCATGGCGCAGAACGGGATCATTTGGATGCGCTGGTTGCGGAGCTTGGTGTCGGTGCGAATGTCACCTTCTGGGGAGAACGTCTGGATGTAGCTGGCTTCTTCCGATCCGCCGACATCTACTGCATGTCCTCGGTGTCGGAGGGCCTTCCGATGTCCCTGTTGCAGGCAATGTCTGTGGGAGTTCCGGCCATCGTGACGGACGTTGGAGGCATGGCCGAGGTCGTCAAAAATTCCAACGCGGGGCTTACCACTCCCGTCGGCGACCCTGATGCGATGGCGGATGCGATCGTTCAGCTCGCGTCCGATCCTGAACGGCGGCAGGTTCTGGCCAACAATGCCAGCGACTCCTACAAGCAGCACTTCACGCTGGAGCGCATGAATGCGTCCTACGTGGAGCTCTACAGTCGCCGATCTTGAGACGAACAACACCATCACCCTTTTCGAAACACTTCAGAAGTTCCAACTCAGGTTGCGCAACCTGCTCTCAAATCTGTGAGGCAGGCAGCAAAGACGCGGCGTACAGGGCTTCAGCGGAACGATCTCAATCCCGCAGATGGAACTGACTCATAC
>DASTSJ010000420.1:0-6300 GCA_035760765.1 Edaphobacter sp.
AAGACCGTCCCGAATGCGTGGTTCGTCGGCATGGCGCCTAGGCGCAACCCCGACATCGTGGTGGCTGTGCTGCTAGAAAACGGAGATTGGGGTTGGCACTCCGCGCAACTGGCCGCGCAGGTTATCTCCACCTATGTCAATAAGCGCAGGAAGCAGGAGAACAATATCCGGGTAGCGGAGACGGCACCTGCGCCGCCTGCAGAACAGTCTTCGGTCAAACCTGCGCCACCGGTTCAGAGCTCCGGGACTCCGGAGTGATCGGGGTCCGTCCGATTTCACCTATACACTGAGAACAGCTCCTCAACATGCTTCGTCTCTCCTCCTATCGCGATTTCGACTGGGTCCTCCTCGGATTCGTCGCAATCCTGTCGGTCATCAGTGTCCTTGAGATCAAGTCAGCCACGCTTCACACCAAGTTTCATGGCTTTGACCACAAGCAGATTGGGTTTCTTGTAGCCGGCCTGGTGTTGATGTTCCTGATCTCGATGATTGACTATCACCGTCTTCTGGATATTGCCCCGTGGGCCTACGGAATCAGTATCCTCTCGCTGCTCGCGGTCAAAGTCGCAGGCCAGAAGGTGCTTGGCGCCCGACGTTGGATCAACCTGGGGGGAGGAGTCCACTTTCAGCCCTCGGAGTGGGTCAAGCTGGTTCTGATCATCGCCGCCGCCCGATACTTCTGGAACCTCGCCGGCAAGGAGCTTACATGGCGCGACATCGGCAAGGCGGTCGCCCTGATCTGCGTTCCGATGGTCCTTGTCTTGACCCAGCCCGATCTGGGAACCTCGCTGACCTACTTCCCCATCCTGATTGCGGGGCTGTTCCTTGGGGGAATTCGCCTCCGGCAGATCGGAATTATCGCTCTGATCCTTGTCATGCTGGGAGGTATTGCGTGGAAGAGCGGAAAGCGCCTCAAGCCCTATCAGCAGGCGCGTATCAACGCCTTTCTCGACCCCGACTCCGACCCCAGGGGGTCGGGCTACCAGATCCGTCAATCGCTCATCGCTGTCGGTTCCGGGGGCATTTGGGGGAAGGGCGCTAATAAGGGAACCCAGACGCAGGGCGACTTTCTTCCCATCCCCTATACGGACTTCATCTTCGCCGCCTTCTGTGAGGAGCACGGCTTTGTCGGCGCGATGGGGGTTCTGCTGCTCTACTTCCTGATCCTGATGCGTCTGATTCAAAACGCCCAGACGGCGGCCGACCTCCCTGGAGCCTATATCGTGATGGGCACGGTCGCGGTCATCCTTTTTCAGATCTTCGTCAACATCGGTATGGTGGTCGGACTGATGCCGGTTACCGGCATCCCGCTGCCGCTGATGAGTTATGGCGGATCTTCGATCCTTTTCACCTTCCTTGCGCTCGGCATTGTGATGAACGTCCGGATGCGTCGATTCGTGAATTAGCTCTCGTTACGCTTCCGTGGGCAATCTTTTCAGTCATTTGCGGGGATATCTCACAATGCTCGCCGTTGCCCGGAAATTAGTGCAATACTAGAGGGAGACTCTGACGGGCTGTAGATGCCTTGTCAGCGATGCCCGCTCTTCTCAGGCACAGTTGCCGGAGCGGCAATATAAAAGATTTTGAAAAAAGGCCGGCCAGGCGAGAGACAATCAGTCCGTTGGCCGGACAGGTTTCACGGAAGATGAATGCATCCGGATGGCAAACGGCCCCGCCTCAAGCCCTGAACTTTGAGGTCGTTCTGGTCACAAAGTCCGCATGCCCGCAGTTGCTCGAAGAAGGTCCCCCCGGCGTATCTGATCCTGATCGTTCCTGCCTCGCTGTATCCCACGGCAGGTCTGTTGGCAGAGTTGTTGACCCTCCATCGAACGCTCATTCGAGTCTGCACCCGTTTTGTATCCTGTCCGATCTCCGGAGAGCTGTACCAAGCGAGAACTTCGCTTCATAGCTTCCGATTTCCCTCCGCCGCGTCTGCCGCCCATTGGGCAGAAAGAGCAGAAGCATGTCGAAGGAGATTTACATTTCAAGCACGCCGCACGAGACGCGGCTTGCCATCGTTGAGAACGATGCACTTTCAGAGATTTATTACGAGCGCGAGAACGAGTACACGCTCGCAGGGTCGATCTATAACGGTCGCGTAACCAGGGTTCTGCCAGGCATGCAGTCCAGCTTTGTGGACATCGGCCTGGAACGCGACGCATTCCTCTACATCACCGACTTCATGGAAGAGGCTGGCGACTCGGCTGAGTTTGATGGCGATGGAGCGCAGCGCGGCGGAAAGCATGATCGCGGATCTCGCGATCATGCCGGCTCCGGCGACGGCGAGGCCGCTGCGGGCGAAGACCAGGGCCGCGGCAGGGGACGCCGGGACCGGCGCGATCGCAATCGCCAGGAGGTGCCGCAGCAGCCTGCAGTCTCCGAGGAGTACTCCTCTGAAGAAGGATTTGCAGCCGAGGCACTGGAATTACCCGAACAAGTTGGCGCGGAAGGCGTCGAGAGCATCGGTGAGGGTGCTCCAGGAGCCGATGGAAGCCGCCGCTGGCGAGGTCGTCGTGGTCGCCGTCGCGGCAGAGGCCGCCAGAATGCCATAGAGCCGGTAAGTGAACTCGCTCCGGAAGTAGCGCCGGTTATTGAGCAGTCGTATGACCTGGATGCCGCCGCTGAACCCGTTCAGGCTGAACCTGAAGCGCCTGCAGAAGAGCCGCAAGCCACGGGCCGCGAACAGCGCACCGGCTACGGGGATCGTGATCGGAACCGCGGACGTGATCGTAGAGATCGTCGTGCTCCTCGCGGATTCGCCCCGAAGGCCGCTCACTACGGACTGGATGAAAACGCCGAGACGGATGTGCCTGAGGGCGGGCCGTCGGAGGTGTTTGTGTTACCGGGGGAATCCCTCTCCAAGTACCGGACCGGCGGTGAGCCAGCGCAGCCGGAGGCGAAGACGACACCCGTTGTTGCGGCTCCTACGGCACCTGGATTTGAGATTCCTGCCGGATGGGACGGAGGCCTTGTGTTGCCGGGAGAATCCCTCTCGCGCCATCGCAGGCAGGCCGCTCCTGCTCCCGTAAAAATGGAGGTGGCGCCCGCTGCGGAAACTGTAGCTGCCGCCCCCGTGTCCGAGCCAGCAGCCGCTCCTGAAGTCAAGGCCGAGCCTGCGGAGTATGAGCCCACCGAAGCTTCAGCCTCGTTGGAGTATGAGCCCACCGAAGCTTCAGCCTCGTATCGTTTCGATCCCGTGCCCCCCAGCGAGTTTCGTCAGAGTCCCCCTGCGGAAGAAGCAGCGTCGGCTCTCGAATCTGCGCCCGAACTCGACGAAGTTACCGCAGCCCACACTGAGCTTCCGCATGCAGAGATAGAGCAGATCGAGCATCTGGATGAAGCCGTCGAGACCGCGAGCGTGCATGCGTCCGAGGCCTTCCTGAGCGAGGCCGCTCCAGAGGAGATCCCAACCGCCCATGATGTCACCTCGATCCATGCCACCGGCGAGATGGTCTCAGAAGTGCCTGTCTCTGATCCGGTCGAGACAGAAGCAGAGCATCAGGCCTTTGAGCCCGGCGCCGGCGAAGTCGTGGAAGAAGAGATTCTGGATGATGTGACAGAGTCAGACGCAACCGTCCTCCATGCGTCTTTCATCGAGGAGCTTGACGATCTGGATGAAGAAGAGACGCTTGAAGGCGCTGCCGATCTTGGAACGATGATCCGTGACATGTCCATCGACGAGATCACCAGCGCCGGTATTGAAGAAGAGGACGAGGATTTCGAGGAAGAGGACGCCGTCGACGATAGCTCCTTCAGCACGGAGTATGCAGCCGTCGAAGAGAGCGAAGAAGATCTGGCGGAGGACGAGTTTGCGGAAGACGCAGAGCCCGCTGCTGTGGCAGAGGAAGAGGCAGCGCCGGGACAGGAGCGGGGTCGCGACTCTGAGCGTCGCCGCGGACGCCGTGATCGACGCGGGCGTGAGCGCCGTCCTGCGGGCGGAGGAGAGCACGAACGGGGTGGCCGAGGCCGTGGACGCAGCTCCATGCAGGCGACCGACATGCCCGCAATCACCGAGCTGCTCAAGCCAGGCCAGGAGATCCTTGTGCAGATTGCCAAGGAGCCGATCGCCAAGAAGGGTGCGCGTATTACCTCGCACATCGCCCTTCCGGGACGGTTCCTGGTCTTTATGCCGACCGTCAACCACACCGGCGTCTCCCGCAAGATCGAGTCAGACGGGGAACGCCGCCGACTCAAAGAGATCCTGCTGAGCGAGAAAGGAAATGCTGCCGGCGGGTTTATCGTTCGCACGGCCGCTGCGGGCGCGACGGAAGAAGAGCTTCGCTCCGACCTTCGCTTCCTGCTCAACCTGTGGGCAGATATCAAGCAGCGTTCGGAGTCGTCGAAATCGCCTGCGCTCATCTATCACGATCTCAATCTGGTCGAGCGCATTCTGCGCGACCAGGTCACCGACAACTTCTCTGCTATCTGGGTCGATACCGAATCCGAGTATGAGCGCGTTCTCCGCTTCCTGCAGCGCTTCCAGCCAAGCCTGATTCGTCGCGTGAAGCTCTACACCAAGGAGACCCCGCTCTTCGAGCAGTTCGGTATTAGCGAAGAGATCAACAAGGCACTTCGCTCCAAGGTCTGGCTCAAGTCCGGCGGATCGATCGTCATCAATCAGACCGAAGCTCTGGTCGCGATCGATATCAACACCGGCAAGTACGTGGGCAAGACGGCGCGCCTTGAGGATACGATCGTCAAGACCAACCTCGACGCCATTCCCGAGATCGTCCGCCAGATTCGTCTGCGTGATCTTGGCGGCATCATCATCATCGACTTCATTGACATGGATGAGCGCAAGAATCGCAATCGTGTGATGGCTGCTCTTGAAGAGGAGCTGAAGAAGGACCGCGCTCCTTCAAAGATCCTTCAGTTCAACGATTTCGGACTGGTGGCAATCACGCGCAAGCGCGTCAAGCAGTCGCTGGAGCGTACGTTGTCGACGCCTTGCAACATCTGCACCGGCACAGGAATGGTGAAGTCGCCCGTGACGGTCTGCAACGACATCTATATCGAGATGCGGAAGATGGCGAAGCACCTGGATCGCGGTGATGTCATGCTGCGCGTCCATCCGGACGTTGTCAAGCAGTTGAAGTCGTCGACCAAGTGGCTGCAGGAGATGGAAGAGATGGTGGGCAAGACGATCCTCGTGAAGTCCGACCCCAGCCTTCACCCAGAGCAGTTCGATATTCACTAAGATGTGAGACAAAACGACGGAAGGGGCATCCCACAGATGCCCCTTTTTGTTTGTCGGCGCAAAACATCGTATTTTTTGTCATCCAAAAGAAGTTTTCGCGCGTCCTACACAACAAGCACGAATAGATAGGGTTACAGATAAGCACGAGATTCTACTGAGGAGTAAGAAGATGTATTCGAGTGCCAGATCACAACGCCTCTTCACGGTGATGTCCCGTACCGTAGCTGTGGCATTTTTCGGTGCCGCGGCCACGTTGTGCCTCTCTGCGCAGACTGCGGTGCCTGCCTCTGCCGGAAAGACGATCGACTTGAGAAAGAGTTTGATGACTCCGATTGACCTCACCAGGCCCGCTGATCTCAGCTACAGCTCCAGCGCCTCAGGAGGCGATGAGGTGGCTTCTGCAGAGAGCTTCATGCCTCGGGCAGCGGAGGATCAGCCTCCGCCGCGCAGGCACTATGGCCGCCCCACGAACTACAGCGATCGCTGGCATCACGCAGATGGCTCGAACAAATACACCTTTGCAGGTGGCGGAGGCTTCAATGTCCCCACCGGATCGGCTGCCAAGGAACTTGATCTCAGCTGGAAGTTCCAGGTTGCCGGCGGGTACAACTTCAACAAGAAGTTCTCCGTGCTTCTGCAGTGGGACTATGACAGGCTCGGCCTGACCGGTGCCAATCTTGACCGGCAATACGTGAGGTACAACAACCTCGGCCTGGTCGATAATACTGGCGCCCCGGTCAGCTTCGCTGGTCTCGACGGCAATGCACATGTCTGGTCCATCACGCTGAACCCGATGTACACCTACTATCAGGGTGACAGTGTGGGTGCATACGTCATCGGTGGCGGCGGCTTCTACCGCAAGATCACCAACTTCACACTGCCCTCCACCGGAACCTACTGCGACTTCTATGGTTTCTGCTACCAGTTCACGCAGAACCAGACATTCGACCACTACTCGAACAACGCTGGCGGCGTAAACGGAGGCATTGGTTTTACCTATCGCCTCTCTCGCTTCTCCACGCAAAAGCTGTACGCAGAGGCACGGTACGTCTGGATAGACAACCAGCCAAGCTCCAACTCGATTAACTCCTACTACCCGGAGA
>DASTSJ010000421.1:0-3062 GCA_035760765.1 Edaphobacter sp.
CCGCCGGGGGCTTTATCTTGCGACTGCGGCAGTGGCGCGGCGGGAGATGGTGCGGGCGCTCGGCTATCTCGGCATCGAGGCACCGGAACGGATGTAGTCGGGGAGGGCTGGACGATTGGCAATCGACGTGCACCCTACCCCCGTCAAATCCGCGCAAAGTCTTCAAACGAATAAAGATAGGTCCGGACTTCGTAGTTCGGACCTGTCGTCGTCCGGACCTGTCGTCGAGGTCATACTCCCGTTGCCGGAACTTACCCTAGTTCTATTGTAGGGAAATGGCTGAAACTGATCGGCAGATTTAGATGCTTTCTTTTCTGGGCTTTCTGGAGTTTGCGGCTTGACAGGGGATCGCGCTGTGAGCGATTGCCCACTCATGTCGCGATGAGACTGCGCCATGAATGGAGCATCCGGTACTGAAGGACGCCGTGGGAATCTTTGGCCACCCGAACGAAAGACAGGGATTCTTCGCTCCGCTCAGAATGACGTGGTTTGGAGATTGAGGCTGTAGTTGGGAAGCTAAGTTTGGAACAAAGGAAAAGGCCCGGACTCTCAGGTGAGAGTCCGGGCCTTTCGGTTTGAGGGTTAGAAGTGATACTTGGCCGACAGCTGCAGGTTACGCGGACCGGAACGGACAGCGGTGATCTGACCGAAGTTGTTCGCGTTGATGTTGCTGCTGGGGTTCGAAAGGTATGCACTGTTGAAGAGGTTGTCCGCATCAGCACGGAAGTTGATCTGGTGCTCATGCCAGATGGTGAAGTCCTTGGTGATGGACGCACCGTAGGTCTGGAAGCCCGGTGCACGCTCCGAGGTGGGACGCGTGTTTCCGAGAGTTCCATCTGCAGGCTGACCGTAGGCGCAGACACCGTTGTCCACACCAGGTGTGGTGCAGGGCTTCGCCGACGGATCGGTTCCGAACCAGTTGTTGATGGAGCGGTTGACGATCTTCAGCTTGCGGTAGTGATTCGCGCGCTGCGAGTTGCCGTTGACAAACGAGTTGACGTTGTTGGTGTTCATGTTTACCGGGAAACCGGTATACACCACACCCGTCATGCCGACTCTCCATCCGCCGACCACTTCGTCCAGGATGAGAGGCATGTTGCCGCCGTACATCCGGCCACGACCGAGGGGAAGGTCATAGACCAAGTTGAAGTTGAGCGAGTGACGTACGTCCTGTCCGATCGGTCCCCACTCGTTGCGGAGATCGTAAGGAGTCTCGGCGTAGGCACTGGCTGCGTTGACGCTGGGTACGCCGTAGAAACCGGTGCTGTTGGTGAGTCCCTTGCTCCAAGTGTAGTTGGCGGTGTACTGCAAGCCATGCCATGCACGCTGACGGAAGGTAGCCTGCAGAGCGTTGTAGTTCATTGCAGCGTTTGAGTCCGTGTAACGGACGACGCCGTTGTAGCCGACAACTGCGCCGAACGGAGACTGCGGGCAGCCTGCAGGCGGTGTCTTCGTGTTAACCTTCTGCAACACGCCGTTGACGTAGCAGGGCTGCGGCAGCTGGTTGCGCTGGTTTGCGGTGACCAGGTGCTGTCCTGATTCACCGGCGTAGCTGATCTGGAAGGATGCGGTGTTGCTGAGCTGGTATTCCAGAGTCAGGTTATAGATGCTGATGTATGCCGGCTTGATGTGCTTATTCCAGACGTTGTAGACGTTGGAGGGTGCTGCTGCTGAGCCGAAGCCACTCTGTACATCGTAGAAGTTGCCCGCGCTCGTTGATGTCGCCTGCGTACCGCTGGTCTGTGAGGCTGACTGGAAGGGAAGGTTGGTGGTCATGCGGAGGTTCGCACCCGTACCTTCCATGTAGTTCTGCAGGCCGTATCCGCCGCGAACGACGAACTTGGGATCGACGGACCATGCGAAACCGAGGCGCGGCATAATGCTGCCATAGTACGGATCGACGAGACCGCGACCGTAGCCGGCATCTCTGGCTGCGATACAGGTAATGCCGAACGGCTGGCAGATGGAGGTATCGGTGCCGTCGATGATGACCCGGGTTGGATTGTTGGGGTCGATCGTCGACATCTTGTGGTTGACCTCGTAGATCGGCTGCGAGTACTCGTAGCGGACACCGATGTTGACGGTAAGGTTAGGAGTTACCTTCCAGTCGTCCTGGACAAAGTAGGCATCGCGCCACTGGCGCATTCCGACCGGACCAGAGACGCCGCCGATGCTCTTGAAGCCAGCGCGGTTTAGAAGGAAGTCAGCAGCAGCGTAGCCGGTGCTGTGACCATTTGCGAGCGGGGAACCATTCGCGGTACCGGCTCCCAGGAAGAAGAAGCCGCCGAGCGAACCGTCGTTGCCGGGGTAGAAGTTGTTCTGCTGTTGACGCATGAACTGCACACCGAACTTGAAGGTGTGGCGGTTCTTGAGCCAGGTCAGGTTGTCGCCGTAGAGGAAGGTATTGAGGGTGTAGTTGGTACCGGTATTGCGGTTGCCGAGGTTGGTGTACTCAGTTCCATTGGAAGCCTGGAAGCCCTGGGGGCTGGCAGAGTTACCAAAGCCAAGTTCTGTAAAGCCAGCGAACTGCTGATCGATGGGATTGTTCGCGCCGATGCCCAGAATCTTGTCGCCGTTCAGGCCGAAGACACCGGTGGGATCGAGCGTGACCGCGCCGTTGTTCTGGATGCGGGTGTAGCCTGCGCGGAACTCATTGACCAATGCAGAGCTGAAGGTGTGGACTTCGTTGATGGCTACGCCACGAACCGGGAAGGTGGGAGCGCTCGCGAAGCTGGTGGGAAGTACGTTTTGATTAGTCTGGCCCTGATTCGCATAGGAGAAGCGTACGAACATGCTGTCCTTCTGCGTAGCTCTCCAGTCGACTTTGATGTCGAACTGATTGCCATAGTTACGCTGCTTGGTGGGACCGGTGTAGTTGTTGCGAGCAGGGGTGTTGTTTGCATCGGGAGCGCGATTGGGGTGCGGATAGAGCTCTGGATGCGCCAACAGGTACTGGGCAGCCGGATTCAGGATCGGAATCTGGTTATTGGCGAACCTGGGAGTTCCAGGGGTCGCGGCATCATACAGTTCGATCAGACGAGCGTTGTTGGCGCAGTTTCCGC
>DASTSJ010000422.1:0-4382 GCA_035760765.1 Edaphobacter sp.
ATTCACGCTCCTCCGATGCCTGCGGCTTTGTCAAGCCGTGCCGTTTGAAGGCGCGTAGAATGCTGATCACGGGGCGGGTGGGTGGGGCCACGGGCAAGAGGGCCGACCGTTAAAGATCTGGACATCGTATCTCTATGGCAGCTGCGAAGACGCTGGCGTATCCGATCCGTTCGCTTCGCGAGCAGGTAACTGCTCTGGAGGCGGCGATCACGCTGTGCCTGGCGGAGCCCAGGACGAAGCCAGTCCACCGGCTGCGGACGACGACGCGACGCATTGAGGGGCAGCTGGCGATGCTGGAGGTTCTGCCGCAGGTTCCGAAGCATCGCAAGCAGGCGGGGAAGGCCCGGAGGCTGCTGAAGAAGCTGCGAAGGGCGGCAGGGGATGTGCGGGATATCGATGTCCAGATGGACCTGATTACTGAGACGGCGCATCAAGGTGCCTCGGAAAAAGTGAAGGGCGATGCAGACAGGCTGGTGGAGAAGCTTCAGAAGAACCGCGGGGAGCATGCAGAGACGCTGCTGAAGGTGCTGCGGAAGAGGCAGTCCGAGGTGACGCTGGCGCTTGAGGATCTGCTGGAGGCTTTGGAGCCGATCGAGAGCATGTACCTGACGGCGATGGAGGTCTCGGAGCTGGCGGAGAGCTGGTACCGGAAGCATGTGCCTGCTGCGACGAAGAAGAACAGGGACGATCCGGAGTATCTGCACACGATACGAAAGGTGGCGAAGCTGGCCCGCTATATCGCAGAGAATGCTCCGCTGAACGCGAAGACACCACGCAGGCTGGCGGAGGAGTTCGAGGGCCTGCAGGAGAGCGGCGGCCAGTGGCACGACTGGCTGGTGCTGGAGGAGATTGCACGGGAGACGGTGGAGAAAACGTCGGCGCTGACGAAGGTGTTTTCCCGGCGGAGTCGTAGCTCTCTGGCGACGTACCGGCGGCATCTGGGGAAGCTTGGGGAAAAGGGTTTGGGGCGTGGGGCTGCCTGATACCGAAGATCCTCCAGCTTCGCTCAGGGTGACACTTGGTTGTGGGGAGTGAGAGATAACAGAAGAGATGTTCGGCGTCCTGCAAAACCCACCTTAGCTTCGCGAAGGTGGGCACCCGGTTCGGTGGCTGTGCGAAAGGTGGGAGCCGCAGATACTTCGACTTCGCTCAGGGTGACATGTCGTGGGTAGAGGCTTTTTGGGTCCGACTCAAACGTGTGGCGGCACAACCCGGTTACGGGTGAATCCGCACTCTGCGGATTGCACGATGTCTCGTCGGGGATGTTTAAGTTTGGAACGCGGCCGGTCAGCCTGATTTGGCGTTGGCGAGCGAGGCCGGGGTTTGCCTTGCGCGGGCTTTGCGACGAAGGAAGACGGCTTTGCGTTTGACTTTGCGGAGGAGGGACCGGGCCCAGGCGTAATCGCGCGAGAGGATGAGGAGCCCAGCGAGGGCGAGCGGAATTCCGGGGATGATGGGGAGGACGCAGCCGGCGATTCCGGTCCCGAGCAGGAACCATCCGCTGGTGATGCGGATCCATCGGCTTCGCTCTGGCGGTGGCTCACTCATGCACATTAGACGCGGGCAGAAGTTTGCGCCGGTTCTTTTTTTATCGGGTGAATCCGCGAAAGACATGACGCGTTAACTGAAGAGTATCGAGAATCCGCATGGTCACTTTACATAGGCGAGGAGGCTGGATAGGGTAGGAGATGCTCTGGCGTTCCGCGCCTCCGGGATTCACAAGGATGCGTGTTTACGCCCCCATCACGGCTCTCCTGGCTTTGGCTTTGCTCTTCCCTGCCACTGCGCTGCTTGCGGCGCCGGCGCGGAAGGCACGGCGTTCGTCTGCCCATCGCCCCACGCACACCCACGCTGCGAGCGCGAAGGCGCGCACCAGCAAAACGAAGCGGGAGACAGCTTCGGCTGTCAGCGAGCGATCGCATGCCCAGCACGCAGAGCGGGTAGCGACGACTTCGAGGCGGCGGCACCGTTCGCATGAATCGAATGAGATTGCTTCTACGACGCGGCGGAAGGCTACGAGTGCGGACTTTGTGAAGGCGGCGGAGACTTCTCCGAAGACGCTGGCGCGACGGCACAGGATTCCGGTTGCGGACGAGAAGGCGGCGAGCAAGGAAGCGTCGGTCGTTAGCGTGACGCGGACCGAAACGCCGCGGAAGCCGGAGGCGGAGAGCATTCGGGAGGAAGCGGCGGAGCCGATTATTCTGCCGACGATCTACAACAAGCGCGGAAGGCTGATCGTTCCTCCACCGCTGAAGGGCTCGCACGAGATTCTGGTGCGGCAGAATGTGGTCGCCGATCAGGATGGGCTGGATCGCATCCAGGATGACAATGACCTTGTTCGCATGCGGGAGCAGCACCTCCTGGTGGCATTGCCGGTCAATCGCGAACTGGGCGTCGATGAGCGGCTGCCGCTGGACCGGCGATATGCAAGGCCCTGGACGGCGCAGTTTCTGACGACGCTGGCGCGGGCTCACTATGCGCGCTTCCACAGCGCGATCCAGGTGAACTCGGCTGTGCGGACGGTGGAGTTTCAGCAGCATCTGATTCGCGTGAACGGCAATGCAGCACCGGCAGAGGGCGAGACGGCCTCGCCACACCTGACGGGGCAGGCGGTGGATATTGCCAAACACGGGCTGTCACGGACGGAGATCGCCTGGATGCGGGGATACTTCCTTCCGCTGATCCAGCAGGGACGGATCGATGTGGAGGAAGAGTTTCAGCAGGCGTGCTTCCACATCAGCGTGTATAAAAAGTACGCTCCGACGGGCAAGGCTCCGCGGCGGGAGATTGCAGGGCACCATGGAAATGGAAGCTCGGCGCTGGCTTCGGCGATCCAGTAGGAGCCGGCCTCAGGGGCTGAACCCCCTTCCTTCTTGAAGCGATTTGCGGCAGGGCTAAAGCCGTGCCCTTAATGGGCGAACTGGGACCTCAGGGGAGATGCGGCCACCGCATAGACTGGAGTGCCTCCCGCCAGAGTTCGGGCTTTGGGAGGATTTGGGTTCGAGCTTCGCTCGAATGGCCCACCTTAGGCGCGGTGAAGCTGCGCCGAAGATGGGGCACCCGTGATTTGTAGCTGAGGCATCCCGTTGCTCTTCCCTTTTATGTTGATTAGGCGACGAGTTCGCGATGGCCGGTCTTCCAGCTTCGGAAGGCGGCGTCGAGCGCGAGCATGTTGCGGATGCCGTCTTCGCCGGTGGCGGCGAAGGGCTGGCCTCCGCGCATGGCCTGGGCGAATGCGTCGAGCATGCGGGTGTAGCCGTCGGCGTTGGTGACGGTCTCAGACTCGATGACCTCACCGGCGCGGCGGAGGACCATCTCGATCGGGCGGTCGACGGTGAGGCCGTTTTCGGCGATGAGGATGCCGTCGCTTCCGGTGATCTGCAGAAGAGTGCGGTAGGGCGTGCGGGCGCTGACGGTCACGTTGGCGAGTACATTGCCGCTCATCTGCATCTGCAGCGCGGCGGTGGCTTCCACCTGGTCGTCGGGGCTGGATTTTGTGGCCAGGGTGCTGATGGATTCAACATCGCGGTCGAGGATGAAGCGCAGGGCATCGATGCAGTGAACACCTACATCGCCGATGGGTCCGCCACAGGCGAGCGAGGGGTCCTTGATCCACTTGCGAGGGGCGCGGTCGGCGGGGTAGTCGAACTCAGCGTGGGCGAACTGCGGAGTGCCGATCTTGCCGGACTGGATGCGTTCGCGGAGCCACTCGAGGCTGCGGTTGTAGCGGAAGTTCTGGGCGACGCCGTAGACGAGGCCCGCCTGCTTTGCGACTTCGGCCATCTCGCGGGCCTCGGCGGCGTTCATCGCGACGGGCTTTTCGCAGAGGACGGCCTTGCCGTGTCGCAGGGCGAGCAGCGTGTCCTGATAGTGTATGGCGTCGGGAGAGGTGATGAAGACGGCATCGACGTCCGGTGAAGAGCAGAGCTCTTCTGCCGAGGAGAAGCAGTGCGCGATGTTGTGCTCCGCGCAGTTTTTGCGGGCGGCTTCCGGATCGCGTCTCCACATGCCGACGAGCTGCGTGTCCCTGGATGGAGCGAAGGCGGGAACGAGGCGGCGGACGGCGTGGAGGCCGAAGCCGAGGATCGCAAAACGAACGGGAGCAGTCATGGGGTCTCCTTGGTTTCAGGTGGAGCTGGTTCAGAGAGTAGTATTCGCGCTTCCGCGGCGAATAGCCCACCTTAGGCGCGATGAAGCCGCGCCGAAGATGGGGCACCCGGCGTGGAGAGTGCTCCAGGCAAAATACGGGGATCCTTCTATTGGCTCAGGATGACGGCTTCTAGAAGTTGCGGTTAGTGGGTCTCGTTCCTGAAGATCTGCTCGGCGTAGAAGTTTTCGACCTTGGCCTGATCGCGCAGCATCTCGAAGTATGCGGCCTTGAG